>JAVBPL010000156.1:0-27293 GCA_031549645.1 Ruminiclostridium sp.
AATCAAGCTCTATATCGACAACGCCGTCACCATTGTAAAAATTCTGCCAGACAGTATACAACGGGCCTATATCAAATACAAAGGTATTATTGCCTAAAATATGCTCATGCTTATAAATCGTGTTTACATCAAAAATAAACAATCCGCCTTTATTTAAGAAAAGTGATACTTTCTCAAATGTAGCTATAATCTCTGATATATCGTTTAAATGATTAATGCTGTCAAGGCAGCAAATCACATTATCGAGCGTACCGAACATATCAAGCTCAGTCATATCCTGACAGAGATACTGTATGTTTTCGTGAGGCTTTGAGTTTGCGATTATAAGCATATCCTCAGACAAATCCACACCTATCATATCATAACCGAGTGCGGAAAAGCGTCTCGTCAGCTTCCCTGTACCGCAGGCTAAATCTAGGGTTATCCCTCTTTTACCATCGTATTTTTTGATTAAGCTATCAAAATAACGGGTAAGCTCATCGTAATCGGTTTCGCTTTGCAAATCATCATAAAATCTTGCGAAATCAAGATAACCGCTCATTTATCCAGATTATCGTTGCCGTCCTCGGCAAGTCTTTCAAATATCACCTGATAACCGTCATTTCCGTAATGCAGAGTGCGATTAACCCTGCTGATTGTTGCAGTGCTAGCACCTGTCATCTCAACTATATCGTTGTACACATGCTTGTCAGTCAGAAGCTTTGCGACATAGAGACGCTGCGAAATTGATTTAAGCTCCTGCACCGTGCATAAATCCTCAAAAAAGCTATAACATTCGTCTACAGTCTTTAACTTAAGTATCGCATTAAACAAATAATCGATATTTCTATCCTTAATTTTGCTGTTCATGATACCTCCACGGAATTTATAAATTTTCTAGAAAATCCCTACATTATTTTAACACATTAAAGCTAAGAAATCAAGTAATTTAAAAATTTAATACCGCCCTTTATTAATAATACATTTTTTAACAATAAATCAATAGAAAGTTTGTGCAATATTTTACTTTACAAATGTACCATTATAACTTAAAATATAAATGGATAAGTATAAACTGAGAGGGTTGGATAATTATGATTAAAAAAGATGTTACCATGAGTGATATTGCCGAGGTGCTAGGAGTAAGCACCGTCACCGTTTCGAAAGCTTTAGGTGATAAAGATGGTGTCGGCGAGGAACTAAGAGGTAAGATTAAGCAAAAGGCTAACGAAATGGGTTATCGTGTTAATTTCCTCTCTAAAAATACTAAAGACGGCTTTACATTTAACATAAGCATTGTGGTGGCAAAGCATTTCATCCAAAATGCGAGTGCTTTTTACTGGGTGATTTATCGCAATCTGGTGGAGCTGTTACATAAAAAGAGCTATTATGGTATTCTCGAGGTTATTTCAGAGCACGACGAAAAAAATAATAACACCCCCACCTCAATCGTCGATAAAAATGTAGATGGAGTTATTGTCCTCGGGCAGTTCGGAGAGAGCTATGTTGAAACGCTTACCTCTCTTGGTATTCCGATTGTATTTCTGGACTTTTATACAGGTAGAGTTGATGTTGATACAATTCTGTCAGATAACTTTTTTGGCTCGTACACAATTACCAACTATTTGATTAATAACGGCTTAACCAAAATCGGCTTCGTCGGCACAATCACCTCAACGTCAAGCATACAAGACCGTTATCTTGGCTATTATAAATCGCTGCTTGAGGCGGGACTAACCTTAAACCCAGAATGGATAGTAAACGACAGAGGCGAGGACGGCATAGGCTATGATACCTACAGTCTGCCCGAAAATATGCCCGATGCTTTCGTATGTAACTGTGATGAAACCGCATATATATTAATAAATCAATTAAAAACTTCAGGCTATGCTGTGCCAGATGAAGTATCTGTAGTCGGCTATGATAACCATATTTACTCGACAATCGCCACACCGAGGATAACCACAATTGATATTAACGGCTATCGTATGTCGAGCGAAGCAGTAGACATTATTGTCAAGAAAATTCGTGACAACAGCTTTAAATGCGGACGTGTGCTGGTTACGGGAAAGCTTGTTGAAAGGGATAGTGTAAAATCCGCTCATGAACACGAATAATTTAACTTTATTTGACACCCATACCCATTACGACGACGAGCAGTATAATTCCGACCGTGATAGTGTAATTGAGAATATGCTTTCAAGCAATGTTGCAGGCTTTATGGCAATCGGCTGTTCTTTATCCCGAAGCCAAAAGGCGGTTAATTTAGCATCAGCTTATGACAATGTATATGCGGCTGTCGGAATACACCCTGGGGATATTGAAGGCTTACCTATTGATTACCTCTCACAGCTAAAAAAGATGGCAGCAAATAAAAAAGTTGCCGCTATCGGTGAAATCGGACTTGATTATTTTTACGAGGGTTATGATAAAGAGCGGCAGCAGGAGGTTTTCATAGAACAGCTTGCACTTGCTACTGAGCTTAATCTTCCCGTCATAATTCACTCAAGAGAAGCAACTCAGGATACACTCGATGTAATAAAAAAGCACCTTAAAACAAAAGCGGTCATGCACTGCTTTTCAGGAAGTGTTGAAACCGCTCAAATACTTATAAAAATGGGTATAATGATAAGCTTTACGGGCGTATTAACCTTCAAGAATGCTAAAAAAGCAATCGAGGCTTTAAGAGCTGTTCCGCTGAATATGCTTATGCTTGAGACTGACTGTCCCTATATGGCGCCCACTCCCTTTAGGGGAAATCGCTGTGACAGCTCAATGACATGGTATACCGCACAAAAAATTGCTGAAATAAAACAAACCACTACTGATAAAATAGTGGAAACTTGCAATAATAACGCTAAACGATTTTTTAACATAAACTTTTAACTGAAAGGAAACTTTATTTATCATGGATTCCGACGGGCGAAAACAAACAGACAAACCCAAAAAAATAAGGCGTTTTTTAATGCTCCCCTTTAGAGGGCTGCATGGTCTAACATCTTTTATATTAAGAAAAGTGCTTGGTGAAAATTACGGCGAGGTCACCGAGGACGATATTCTCTCAATGGTAGATGCAGGGAACGAAAGCGGACTATTCGAGGAAACCTCAGTTGAGATGATTAATAACGTTTTTGAGTTCAACGACCTCAAGGCTGCCGATGTAATGACTCACCGTGTAAACATTACGGGGGTTGACGAAAGCGCCGATATAGACGAAATTATCTATCTCGCACTAGATAAGGGTTATTCACGAATACCAGTATATAGGGACTCGGTTGACAAGATAATAGGAATTATCATCGTAAAGGATTTACTCAGCCTAATAGGTGACGAGGATTATAAAAGCATTAATATAGGTGAATTTTTACGTGAGACAGTGTATATACCTGAAGCCTGCAGCTGTGCTGATGCCTTTAAGTTTTTGAACAACATGAAGGCGGGAATGGCAGTAGTTGTTGATGAATACGGAGGCACCGCTGGAATTCTTACCCTAGAAGATATAATTGAAGCGATAATGGGGAATATCGAGGACGAATACGACGACGAGAGCGATGATATCCGTCAAATCGGTAAAGATAAATACGAGGTTGATGGTGAAGCCGACCCCGACGATGTGCTTGAGCTTTTCGGCTACGAGCTGCCCGAGGACCACGAATATGACACTATTGCGGGCTTTGTAACGGATTTATTCGGATATATACCGAGCTCTGACGAGCATTCCGAGCATATCGATTATAAAGGCATACGCTTTGTTGTCAAAGAAGTCGATGACAACTGTATCAGCAAGGTTCTTGCAATAAAGATTGATGAACTCGAAGTTCAATAATAAAAATGGCTTTTACGAGGTTAAATTCGTAACAGCCATTTTTTATTAATAATATTTTATAGATGTGTATTGGTTTTAATCGTTTGCTTTATCTGTACTACATTATTCTTCACAAGGTTATATAGGTCGGGGGTTAAGCTGCTTGTTTTTATGGAGTTCTGCATTTCGAGAAGCATTGAATCAAGCTTTGTTATTCCCATTCTTTTCGAAAGCTTTCTTAGCTCTGCTAGATAATTCAATGCTCTGACGGTATCTGCATAAATATCATCAATGCAGTTGAAGGGGGCTTCCATAGCCGTAAACTTTTTTGAAGCCAGCACATAATCTCCCCTACTGGTCTTGCTCAAATCTATGCTATCCTCGGCAATGCTGTAAGCGACAGGCTTCAATATGCTTTCACCACTTCCTCTGCTGGTGTATTTGTCAGGGAGCCATTGCATAAGCTGTTTTGTCAACCCAGCAATATCAATAGGCTTTCCAATATGAGAATTCATACCTTGCTCGATGCATTTTTGAATTTCCTCCTTTATAACATTTGCAGTCATTGCAATTATCGGGATATTTTTATACGGTTTTCCCGAATTTCTAATATGCGAGGTAGTATCAAAGCCGTTCATAATAGGCATGATTAAATCCATGAATATCAAGTCAAAGTGCTGATTTTCAAGTGCCGATAGCGCTTCTACGCCGTTACCTGTTATCACTGGATTAATCCCTAGCATTTCAAGCATTGTAGCTGCAACCTCTTGGTTAATCTCATTGTCCTCAACCAAAAGCACCGAAGCACCGCTAAATGACTCAAGCTTTTTCTTTGTTCCTAAGGAATTATTCTTTCCTAAAACATTTGCGATTTTATTTATGAACACTAAAGGAGTAAAGGGCTTTTCTATTACATCGTTATAACCCAAACGTCTGATTTCGCTCGGTATTGAATGCTTATGATAAGCCGATTTTAAAATAAACTTCTTGCTTCGGCATAAACCAATATCAATCATATTAATCATATTCTGGTTAACCATGACTATATCAAAGGGTGTGTTTGAGCCCTCGTTATAAAGTATAATTTTTGAGCCCTCAGTAATATTGGGGGTTGTAACCGAAACCGCATCAATGCTGTTTAGAATATCCTCAATTATTGTATTTGACAATGTGTCATAATCAATTACAAGCACTCTAAGACGGCGAAGCTTAAACTCACCTAGTTCCCTTTCTATAGTATAATCTTCATCTGGAGTTTGAAAGGGTATTGTTATTTTAATAGTGGTGCCTTGCCTTATTTTGCTGCTTACTTTTATATTGCCGCCCATCAGCTCGGTAAGCTGCTTTGTTATAGACATACCGAGACCTGTTCCTATAATGCCATTTTTATTATTGACATCGAACTGCTCGTAGGGTACAAAAAGCTTTTCAAGCTGTTTTTCACCCATTCCTGAGCCTGTGTCGGTAATAGTAAATTCTATTGTAATATTATTACGCACCTTTTGAAGCTGCGATACCTTTAGATAAATGCGCCCGTTATCGGTAAACTTTGCTGAGTTGTCAAGTATATTCTTAAGTATTTGCCAAAGCCTTGTTTTATCACCGTAAAGCACCCGTGGCAGCATACTGTCAACAGACAACGACAGCTCCACCTCTTTTTTATTCAGCCTTTGCGAGGTGAGTAGAAGTGCTTCGGATAAAACGTCCTGTAAAACGAAATTGTCGTTTATCAGTTCAAATTTATCTGCCTCAATTTTTGAAAAATCAAGGACATCGTTTATTAAGCTAAGCAGATGCTTCGCTGATGTATGTATTTTTTCAAAGGTAGCATAAGCATCGCTGTCCGCTTTTTTAAGCATAGCAATCTCTGTCAGCCCTATTATGGCGTTCATTGGGGTTCGGATTTCGTGGCTTATATTTACGACAAACTTGCTTTTCATCTGGTTAGCATCACGTTCCAGCTCAACTGCACGCCTTAAGGACTCTTCGCGCTTTTTATCAATTGTAATATCCCTAATAACCGCCACATAACAGTCTATATCGTTATATTTTATATAGCTACAGGTGACCTGACCCATAAAATCTATACCCGCCCTACTAAAGGTCCATTCAAACGGACCGTGGCTATGCTCTCGTTCAATGTATTGACGGTTTATTTCCAGCTGGGCGCGCTTGCCTATTCTGCCATCACATTGTAAATCCGCAGAAATATCTGAAACACTACAGCCTTGTGCCTCCACCTTATTATCAAAGCCAAGTATCTTGACATAAGCATCGTTGCAATAAACAATAGAACTGTCGTCGAGCCTTAGAATAATCACGGCATGAGTTAAGGTTTCCAGCACCGTTTGAAGCTGTGATTGATTTTTCCGTATTTCGGCATCCTTAAGTAGCATTTCTTCCGCTGTGTGAAGGTTTTTCTGCGTCATCATAAGCTTGATATTCTGTTTCCTCTGCTTTGTTACGAAAAAGGTCAGCAAAGTGATAACCACCACTGCAAAACAAAAGGATATGATTATTACCGTGAAAAAAAGCGGTTCCTCCTCACGGAAGGGTAAGCGTTTGTTTAGTATGACCGAGTTCTCTGGAAGTGCTTTTTCGCTAATCCTCCACTTTTCAAGTGCATCTTTATCAAACAGCCATTCATTCATATCTTCAGTATCAGTGTGGATAAGAATTTTACTTATATCTTCGCCGTTTATTATACGGTTAGCAATTTTTTGCACCTCTACACTTTGCTTTTCGGGGCTGACTACCCTTCCGCCAATCGGTCCATGACCTACCGCAGAATACATTAATGTGAATATAGGACAGTCAGTGCTGTTCCTGATATATTCGAGTGCGACATTCTCTGAAAAATATTTTAAATCCTTGTCTACAAAATAAAAACCGCTCAACACCATTGTGTCGTCACCTAGTGAATGAAGCTTCCTTTCAAGCTCTGTCATGGACAAATCCTCGTTATATTCAAGCGTTATTCCAGGCTTAATGTCCGAGAGCTCCTTCTCAATAGCACTTCTCCACCTCATTCCCGAATAGCTATAATCGTTTATAATGAAAATCTTTTTCTTGTCTGGAAATAAACGAAGCATCATCTCAACAGTAGCCTTAGCCTCGATGGTCTCATTAAAGCCTGTAAAATACTCCTCGTACCCCGCTACATCGTCAGGCGAATAATCATCGATGCCATAAAATAATACAGGAATTTTTTTAAACAGCGCATAATAATTTTCTTTAATAAATTGCAAGGCCTCATTACTTGAAACCATTATTAAGTTCGGAGACTTATCTTTAAAATCGGCATGAAGTACATTATTGAGAGACTGCTGTCTTAATAAATCGTTTTTATTTCTAAGAAAATTTAACACAGTATCATATACATTATATTGCAGCTCGCCATTCCTTTTTGAACGTAGGTTTTCCTTAAGCTCATCTTCCCACTTCATATCGGCACCATAGGAATATAACTCTAGAATTGTTACAGTATCGCTGTCAGAATTGTAAGAAACAGAGTTCTTAATCTCATCTATTTCGCCGTTTTCTTCCATTTCATTTAAGATTTTTTCTAGCACAGGAATTAATTCGATATGCTTTTCATTGAGGCAAGGATAAATCGGCTGACTGTCTATTACCGAAAGCTGCTCGGTTCCTGAGATAATTCCTACACCCACCTCCTCATAAATAGGTGCAACGCATACATCGAACTCACCATTAGCTAAGCCCTGAAGCATTTTATAGTTGCTCGTATATGATGTTTTTTCAGCCACATCAAGAGGCAGATAACGCTCTAAATACGGCTTGTTAATAATATAACCCACTCTTTTCCCAGAAAGGTCACTCCAAGACTTTATGACATTATTATCTCCCGTCCTTTGAAAAACAGTAAAATTTATCGTCGAAATCTGGAAATCTACCATTACTATATTTTCATAATCATTATAAGCCTCCCGAGGCGCACCGAACAAGCCGTCACCCTCACCACCTGCCACTGACTGCATTGCAAAATTAAGCCCCTGTAATGCTGTATTAAGTTCATAACCCATCTGCTCTAACGCTCTTGCAAGTATACGCTCGGTTGCAATTGAGCCATCTATAGAGCCGTATATAGTAAGCGTTTTTTCCTCGGCGGAAGAAGAGGAGCCGCCTAATACGCACATACCTAATAGACTTACGGTAATTAAAAACGCTGTGATAATAATTCTTTTTAGCTTAACTCTTAATACCATTTCAAACTATCCTCTCATACTGTGAACATTAGGTTAAGTAGATTTAACGCTAAACTAAAATCGTAATTATCCAGTGCCGTTAAAAGTGGTTTCAAATCAAGCTCCTTTACATTATCCCACTCAGTTTTCCACAGCTTTGACAGCAAGGTCTCGCTCTCCGTGGGGTTTGACTCCTCAAGTGCCGTTCTAAGCTTTTCCAGAGTTTTTTGAAAGTCTTCTTTCGTCCCTGATTCTGTTTTTATAAACGTTCTTGCCGCTGTCTCATCGCTATCCAAAACAGCAATAATTCCTTCACATACAGCAACTAGACTGACCTTAAAGCTCGTTAAGCTATCGCTTACCAGCCCCTCCTTTTCAATACTTGCCGCAAGCTCAGACAAAGCCTTTATCCCAAGATTTGCCGAGACACCTTTTATTGTATGAACATACAGCTTAAGCTCATCGGGAGTAGGTGGGATAACTGGTGTGACATACTCCTTCGCAAAACGGAGTAGAGCCTTTTTATATCTGTCTGCTTTCCCTGCAAAGCGGGCTACACCCTCACTAGTATTAACACCGTCAATTTCAAACTCTGCTTCGTATGATATCATAAGCTCGTCAACTGGGTCTATCTGCTTTTCCTTAGGGATATATTTTAGCATCTTTGAATATAGCTCATTAAACTCAATAGGCTTTGTTATATATCCGTTCATGCCAAGCTCTAAATAGCTATTAACCTGGTCTAGCAGAACATTCGCAGTCAATGCTATTATGCAAATATCTTTATATGGGCTGTTACCTCTGCGTATTCTTCTAGTGGCTTCTTTTCCATCGAGAACTGGCATAAGAATATCCATTAAGACTAAATCATATGCATTTTTCTCCAGCTTTTCTATACCTTGAAATCCATTTTCGGCGACATCGGCTTCAATACCCAAAGTTTTAAGCATCTCAGTCGCAACCTCTTGATTTATTTCATTGTCCTCGCATACCAGCACTCTGGCATTTTTGAAATTAACTAGTCCTAGCTTTTCATTTACATACACATCGTCAATCGTATCACACAAGCGGCGTATAAAAGCAGAGGGCACCAACGGCTTTTTTAATACATCTTTAAAGCCGACCTCTCTCATTTCCTCCTCGGGAATAGATTTGACATAGGCTGAAACCATAAGAAGCTTGGTTTGTTCCGATATTTTTGCTATTTCACGGGCAAGCGTAATTCCGTTTTCATCGCCAAGCATATAGTCTAGGATTATCACCTTGAATTGATTTGATTTACCATTTCTCTCACTTACGAGCCTTAGAGCTTCCTTACCCGTGTTCACAGCTATAGAGGCAAATCCTGCTACATCAAGCATACGCTGCATAATTTCACACGACACCATATCATCATCAACAATTAGAATAGGGGTGCTCTTAGCATTTTTGCTTTCAATAAAGTTAGCAAGCGTAATATTGTTTTCACTATACTTAAACGGTATTGCTACAGTTATCTGTGTTCCTATATCTGGTTCACTTTCAATTTCTATGCTTCCATTCATTAAATCAATTAGCTGCTTTGTAATCGACATACCAAGTCCAGTGCCAATTTGCTTATTACCTGTGCTGTTTGTGGTTTGATAAAATGGTGTAAAAACTGATTTTATCTGTTCCTCACTCATACCTATGCCAGTATCCGTTATTTTAAAGCATAATACTATTTCAGAGTCATTTTGCTCATTAATAAATGCTTCGAGAATTACACAGCCTTCGTTTGTATACTTCGCAGAGTTGTCGAGCAGATTTTTAAGCACCTGCCAAAGTCTTGTTTTGTCGCCTATAAGATTGTAAGGTATTTCGGGAGTCATATCAAAAAGCATTTCAATTCTTTTATCGCCAATATGCTCAGATGCAACCAAAAATGCGTTTGCAATAACATCTTCAAGCACAAACACTTCATCAACTAAATCAATTTTTTCTGCCTCTATTTTTGAAAAGTCAAGAATATCATTAATTATGTTTAAGAGATTTTTTGAGGACTGGTTTATTTTTCTAAATGTTTCCGCATTCTCAGGCTCCTGTTTTTTCATAAGCGCAAGCTGAGAAAGCCCTATGACAGCGTTCATCGGGGTTCTGATTTCATGGCTCATGTTAGCAAGGAAGCTGCTCTTAAGCACATTAGCCTCACGTTCCTGCTTCGCTGCATTCTCAAGCAGCTTATTTCTGATAGTCTCCTCGCTGATATCCTGAATTATTTTAAGTATACAGCTTTCATTATTATAAAATATTTCGTTTGCAATAATACGGGTATTAATTTCCTTAAGCCCTATGGTTATGTAGGTAAACTCGGTGGTATAGGCTTTCCCTGTGTTTATCACCTCAGATTTAATCTGGGTATCCTTAAGCACTGCCGAGGGACCACTTTGTTGATTTTGGCTAAAGGTCCATTTCTCATATTCGGCAGCGGTGAGCCCGGTACATTCAAACATCTTGCAATAATCTGCGTTTTTGTATTCGATTTTCCCTGTTTCAGAGTTTATTATAGCCATCGAAATAGGGAGAGCGTTTATAACTCTCTGCATATCCTCTTTATTACGGCGAATTATGTCGTTTTGCTGTTCCTGCTCCTCGACATCCATTGCCCATACAATAATAGATGGCTTCGCTAATGCCCTAACTACGTTTACATTGAAAACAAATCGTCTTGGTATCCCCTTTATGTCTTTTAATGTAACATATTCACGAGTTAGCGTCTGACCAATTTTTAAACGTCTGTATATATCGTGGCGATGTTTTTTATCCACATAATAATCCTCCATGTGGGCACCAATTTCAACGCCGATATGATTTGATGCATATTTATTACAATCAACTACATGGTCGTCTATTATGGCTATATAGGCAATGGGGGACTCCTCGATTATCTGCTCTCTCATTGATATAACGGCAGTATTAAGCCCTACGAGAACTTTAGACCAGTCACCGTTAAAATCTGTCGCATTAGTCCTAAAAGACAAATTACCTGCCGAAATATTAAGAATTAAGTTGCTGATTTCATTTAACATCAGCTTTATCGTGTTTATTATGGCTTCAAATTCCGATGTCAGCGCATCAAATTCATAGCCAAGGCTTTTTTTATCCAGCTTGACATCAAAGTCACCCTCGGAAATACTTTTCGCAACAAGCGACAATTCATTAACACTTTTAATCCTTTTGCCAATCGAACCACTGATAAAGAAGGTTACAAAAAACATTATAAGTAGCGAAATAATCGTAATAGCAATGGAAAGGTTAGCTAAATCCTTAGCGGCACCAAGCTCCTCGTCTGTACGCACCTGAATGCTTTTCTGGAAAGCTGTGATGGTATCAACAATAGGCTGCTTACCCTGCTTATATTCCTCGCTGAAAAGCAGCTTTATTGCTCCCTCCAGATTGTCGTTTGAAATCATATCAAACGCTTTTAATTCCAGCTTCTCTAAAGTAAACGAAAGCTCAGCGGCTTTATTCAAAAGCTCAATTTCACTCAAGGGAGCGTTTTTATTTATTAAGACTACTTGAACTTTTTCACGTGTTTTTACTATTTGAGTTTCGCGTAAATATGCATCAAAATATTCTTTTTGACCAGTCTGCGCATAATATCTCGCCTGCTCGGTGAGAAAATCAGATACACTCATAAGCTCGTTTCCGAGGCTAATCAGTTCTTCCTTATCGTTATATATATTTCTCTCGTTAATTGTCGAATAAACAAGCGCGCTAAGCACTAAAAGTGTCATAATCGAAAAAACCGAAAGTATTATTTTAAGTAGAGATATTATCTTCATGAGCGAATTCCTTTTTTCTATATATTTCGTTAATAATGTGGCTAACACTATTATATTTAAAATATGTAATATAGTCAAGTAAAATAGAGTGTATTATATGAACTTTTCGTTAATTCTTGAATTTAGGCTTGAAATAAGTCTCGTTAAAGTGTATAATAGGTGTGGTTAAGTATGTAAAAGTCTTTATTTATCCATACCTGCATAATATTGACTTATGCAGGCAGGAAAGTACAGTAATATATTATTCGAGATGATGAGGATTTGTATGCAAAACACAGTGCTTTTAGTTGACGACAGTAAAGAGAATATAGACGGATTACGGTCTATCTTAGACCGTGAATATAACATTCAGGTGGCATTATCTGGCGAAAAAGCGCTGGAACTGATGGAGAAACGTCCTCCTGACATTGTTCTCCTTGATGTATATATGCAAGGACTTAATGGCTTTGATGTTCTTAATAGAATGAAAAAAATTAAAGAGCTCGAGTATATCCCAGTCATATTCATTACTGCTGCGACAGATGCATTCAGCGAAACTGTCGGGCTTCAGATGGGTGCGGTGGATTATATTTTAAAGCCCTATGATGCCGATATCGTTTGTTTTAAAGTTAAAAATCATATCGCTAATAAGATGAACCGCGATAATCTCGAAAGGCTCGTAGAGCTGCGTACCGCCGAGCTTAGTGATTCGAGACATGCGGTAATACTCGGTATGTCACTTCTCGCCGAAGGACGTGATAAGGGTACCGGGGACCACATTAAGCGTATGCAAAAATACACCGAAATATTAGCGAGGGATATAGCCAATAAGCACCCTGAGCTTATTTCGCTGGGTGATTTACAACAGATTGTACTTTATTCGCCGCTTCACGATATCGGAAAGGTTTTCATTCCCGACAATATTCTTCTTAAAAAAGGTCCGCTTACTAAGGAAGAATTCGATTTAATGAAAACTCACACCACTTATGGTACCGAGGTTCTTCGTAAAACTGAGTTCTTAATGACATCTGAGAGCGATACATTGAAAATAGCAATCGAAATTTGCGAAAGCCATCACGAAAAATATGATGGAAGCGGCTATCCGTTTGGTTTAAAAGGTGACAAAATACCAGTCGCAGCAAGGATTGTGGCCCTTGCTGATATTTACGACGCTTTAACCAGCGTGCGTGAGTATAAGCCCGCCTATACCCATGAAAAAGCGTATGGGATTATCACAGAGGGCGACGGACGTACTATGCCTGAGCATTTTGCTCCTGAGGTTTTGGAAGCATTTAAATCCGTGGCGGACGAGTTTGGCAAAATATGTATTTGCGATTAAACATTTATTATTAATATAAAATGAGGTATTGACTGTAAAGCCAATACCTCATTTTTATGCCATGATGTCAAGCAGTCCGCCAATTTCGCCTACACCGGCAGGTGGAGGGAGATTAGCGATGTCGTTTGCAAGCTCTGCACCCGACTGCCTATCGGCATCTAGCAGCTTACCTAGCATTTTAGTTGAAACTTGAGTTGCCAGGTTTGCTTGTGCCATGTTCATTGAGAGCCCTGCGATATAAGCTTCAATTCCTGAGCTTCCCATTGATGCACCTCCGTTCTGCTTGCTATATCTTAAAATCCATTATTCGTCCAATTTCGTTTGGCGGCGGAATTTTTTCGTTTTTTTGAACGTCTCCGTCTGCCTTTGATTTGTCGTCTTTTTGCGAGGGCTTAACTGTGATATTTTTATCGTCTGTGTCGGTGTTCTGGGTATTTTTGTCGTTTAATCTGGTATAACCCTGCTTTACCGTTTGACGATATGCGTTGAGTCCATAATTATTTATCGCCATAATTACTCCCAAGCTCCCTTAAACTCTATATCTGCTTTTCATCAATTTCAAGCTTAAGCTTACTGCCTAACTCGTTGATAGTCATTGAACCGAGGTCTCCGTCTTTTCTCGAACGAACGGAAACAAGTCCCGCTTCGACCTCGTTGTCGCCGATAACCAGCATATATGGTATTTTTTGGAGCTGGGCTTCGCGGATTTTAAAGCCAATTTTTTCGCTTCTATAATCTATATCGGCACGGATACCCAAATTCTTTAGCTTTTTGTAAATTTCATCGCAAAAATCATTATGACGGTCTGCGATAGGCATAATCTTGACCTGCTCTGGTGCCAGCCATAATGGGAATGCGCCCGCATATTTTTCAATTAGAAGTGCTAGTGTTCTTTCATAACAGCCGATTGAGGTACGGTGAATAACAATCGGAAACTTCTTATCACCGTTCTTATCGACATACGTCATGCCGAAACGCTCTGCAAGCTGAAAATCCACTTGAATGGTAATCAGTGTATCCTCTTTGCCGAAAACGTTCTTTATCTGAATATCAAGCTTAGGACCGTAAAAAGCTGCTTCGCCCTCTGCTTCGACATATTCAAGGCTCATGTTATCAAGGATTTGGCGCATAAAATTCTGAGTTTTCTCCCAGTTTTCGCTGTCGCCGATATACTTTTCCCTGTTATTTGGGTCCCACTTTGAGAAACGGTACGAAACATCATCATCTAAACCAACAGTCTTAAGCATATACTGTGCAAGCTCAAGACAACCTTGAAATTCCTCCTCAACCTGCTCCTCCGTGCATGCTAAATGCCCCTCTGAAATAGTAAATTGTCTGAGACGGATTAAACCATGCATTTCGCCCGAAGCTTCATTTCTAAAAAGGGTCGAGGTCTCATTATATCTGAGTGGTAAATCGCGGTATGAACGCATTCTGTTGAGATATGCCTGAAACTGGAAGGGGCAAGTCATAGGGCGCATTGCGAAAACCTCGGTATCACTTTCCTTCTCCGCATCGCCTAAGACAAACATACCTTCTCTGTAATGGTCCCAGTGTCCCGAAATTTTATACAAATCGGACTTTGCAAGGAAAGGTGTCTTGGTTAAAAGATAACCTCTGCTCTCCTCCACGTCCTCAACCCAGCGTTGCAAGGTTTGAATAATCCTCGCACCCTTCGGAAGTAGAATTGGAAGTCCCTGTCCGATAACATCGGCTGTTGTGAATAGCTCTAGCTCTCTGCCAAGCTTATTGTGGTCACGCTTTTTGGCTTCTTCAAGCCTTGTCAAGTGTTCCTCAAGCATTACTGCTTTTGGGAAGGCTGTTCCATATACTCTTGAGAGCATTTTATTCTTCTCGCTGCCGCGCCAATACGCACCAGTACAGCTTGTAAGCTTAAATGCCTTAACAGGCTCTGTTGTCATCAAATGGGGACCAGCGCACAAATCTGTAAATTCACCCTGCTTGTAGAACATTAGCTGTTCGCCCTTGCCGCTATGCTCCTTGCAAAGCTCGGTCTTGTAAATTTCGCCCTGTTCCTCGGTCATCTTTATCGCTTCATCAGCTTCAAGCCCAAAACGGGTAATTTCAAGATTTTCTTTTACGATTTTCTTCATTTCGGCTTCTATTTTGAGTAAATCATCGGTACTAAATGGCTTTTCCACATCAAAATCATAATAAAAGCCGTCGTCAATAGCAGGTCCTATTGCAAGCTTAGAAGTGGGATAAAGTCTTTTTACCGCCTGCGCCAAAATATGTGAAGCAGTATGACGAAAGGCACGTCTGCCCATATCATCGTCAAAGGTGAGTATATCAAGTGTTGCATCGCCTTCAATAACGGTTCTGAGGTCACATATCTCACCGTTAATTCTTGCTGCACAGGCTGATTTTGCAAGACCTGCACCTATAGATTTTGCTACATCATAAGCCGAAACAGCTTCAGAAAATTCTTTTACAACATCGCCCTTAAGCGTAATATTAATCATATTTAATAACCATATCCTTTCAAGCCGATACGCGTGAGTTTTCTCATTTGAGCCATTTTAACCCGAGGTCAAGTCGTATTGGCGGGCGTGTAAAAACTTTTTTCTACACAGAAAAACAAATAAAAAAGTTTTTTCACGCTAGGTTCCTCGATTAAAACATTTAGCACATTTCATTATATCACTTTTTTAATATTTTGTCAAATAAACTCTGAAATAATCCTCATTACCTTCTGTAAATCTATTGGTTTTGCTATGTGCTCATCCATTCCAGCTTTCATAGCATCATAAACGTCTTCGGTGTATGCGTTGGCAGTCATAGCAATAATTGCCACCTCACCTGCATCCTTTCGCGGCAGTGACCGAATATGCTTAGTGGCTTCATATCCGTTCATAACAGGCATCTGTATATCCATAAAAATCAAATCGTAATAACCTATCGGTGAATTCATGAAAAGATTAAAGGCTTCCTCGCCGTTTTTGGCCTCATCAAAGCTTGCGTTGGTGTCTGCAAGAATAGTCATAATAATTTCACGGTTTATATCAATATCTTCAACTACTAAAACGTGCTTGCCAGTGAGATTAATCATAGGCAGCTCGGATTTACTATTGATTATCGGGCATAACTCAGAGGTCTCAAAGCGAAGCGTGAAGGAAAATTCGGAGCCTTTTTGGTATTCACTCTTTACGCTGATTTTACCACCCATTATCTCAACGAGATTTTGGCTAATAGCAAGCCCAAGTCCAGTACCTGCAAACTGCCCTGTAATGCTCTTTTCTCCCTGCTCAAACGGAATGAAAAGCTTATCAATAAGCTCTTGCTTTATACCAATTCCGTTGTCACTCACCACAAACGTAATTGTGATTGTGCTTTCATCGGCATAATCTGTTACTACCTTAAAGTATATCGTACCTCTACTGCTTGTAAACTTCACGGCATTACCGAGGAGATTAATCAGCACCTGCTTAAGCCTTAGCTTATCGCCTTTTACCACCGTATTGCGAAAATCATTAAATTCTGTTACAAAATTAATATTCTTATCCTTACATTGCTGCTCAATAATATTCTTAATATCGTTAAAGGCACCTAGCAGCTCGAAGCTCTCATTCGAAATCATGAATTTGCCAGACTCTATCTTTGACATATCTAGCACATTATTGAGTATTGACAGAAGATGCTCCGATGCTGAAAGTATTTTATTAATATTCGGAATGCTTTCTGGGTACTCGGTAGAAGCCTTATTTTTAAGAATTTGAGCCATTCCCGTAATGGCGTTAAGTGGCGTTCTGATTTCGTGGCTGACATTAGATAGGAACTGACTCTTTGCATCATTCGCTTTTTGTGCTTCTTCCTTTGCCTCAATTAATGCCGTGTCAGCCTTATGTATCGCAATTGCTCCCGCAACAATCGAGCAGGCGGTTGCCGCTAATCTGCACTCAGCATCAGTCCAGCTTGCAAAGCGGTCAACGGTAAGAAAGTTTATAAAGCCTATCCAGTTTCCGTCAATCGAGAGTGCCAGATACAACGAGCTTTTCGCTCCGTAGTCAAAATGCGGGTTCTCAGAATAATGCTTCCTGACATCATTATAAAGCAGATAAGAACTTGTTTTAAGCTGTTCACTTACGCTCGTAATATCCTCTAGCGTAAAATAAAGCCCCATCATACTTCTAAAGCTGTTGCCGCGAATTCTCTCGTGTGTAAGCTTAATATTATTTCCTACAATATCATAAAGATAAATTCTATCTGTCTGTAAAAGCTCCTCAAGCTGCATAAGAGCAAAATCCATTAGCTCATCAAAACCGTTTGGCTTCGTGAAAGGAATGGCGAAATTTGATAAAAATTCAAGCGAACGCAGATGCTGCTGTAAAGCTGCTTCCTTTTGCTTTTCTTTTGTAATATCATCTCCTATTGAGGCATAAGCATAGATATTGCCGTCCTCATTCCTGACGGGGAAAGCTGAATAGCGAAGCGGAATTTCAACCCCCTGCTTATCAAGAAGTATCACCTCACCGTTAATAAAGGCACCCTTCAGAACCTTAGGAAATATATTTTCAAAAAAGTTATCTACATCAAACTTTACATATAAAATCTCAACAGGCATACGCTGCCCAATTTCAAGCTCACGTCCGCATTTTTGCTTAAAAATTTCATTTACATATAAAATCCTGCAATTTTTATCAACTGCAAAAAAAAGCATATTAGCCGAATTTACAATCGCTTCGTGAATAGTATATAACGGGTTGCCGCCATTAATTTCGTTTGCCACAATAATTAATTTCCTTTCACATAAAAACAGCTAAACGGAAGTATTTCAAAAACACCTCCGTTATAAAAGCCTCAAACTAATTTACTTCGTTATTTACCTTATATGCAAGAGTCAAAAGACTATCGCCTAAATGTACGTTTTCAACCGTAATTCCGTCAAAATGCAAATTAATATCAAAATGTGAAAAATTCCAAAACGATTTTACGCCTAGCGAAATAAGCCTCTCACAAACAGGCTTGACGGCATCTCTTGGTATGCACAGTATCGCAAGCTTAGCATCATTTTGTTTACAAAACTCATCTAGAGTATCCATTCCCTGTATTTCTACATCTGAAATTTTTGTGTGTTTTAGTCCATCATCTTCATCAAAAATCCCTATAAGCTCACAACCATTTTTCTCGAAATCAAGATGCATGGTTATAGCTTTACCTAGGTTACCAGCACCAATTAAAACTGTTTTGATTTTTTTCTCAACACCAATTATTCTGGCTATTTCATTTCTAAGCTCCGCAACATTGTAACCATAGCCCTGCTGACCAAACCCGCCGAAGCAGTTTAAATCCTGACGTATTTGCGAAGCAGTCAAACGCATTCTTTCAGAAAGCTCCTTTGACGAAATCTTAGTTGTTTCTTCCTTCAAAAGCTCTCCTAAAAAGCGGTAATATCGAGGTAATCGTCTGATTACAGAATTTGAAATCCTATCAGCCTTTGGCAAAAAATCAGCCCCTGTCATTAAGTTAATATTAAACTAAATCAGCTTCTCAAGTCTATCCTTTACTTCCAGTAAAAAGTTTTCCGTATTTACCTTCTTTTTATTCAGAAGTGAGGACAAAACATATAAATCGCCTGTCATTACACCCTCCTCAATGGTCTGAACAGTCGCCTTTTCAAGCTTCTCGGCAAAATCTGAAAGCTCCTTATTACCGTCTAGCTCACCTCTCTTTTTGAGAGCGCCCGTCCATGCAAAGAGTGTCGCAACGGAATTTGTGGAGGTTTCTTCGCCCTTCAAATGCTTGTAATAATGACGTGTAACCGTACCATGAGCGGCTTCATATTCATACACGCTCGATGGTGAAACTAGCACCGAGGTCATCATTCCGAGACTTCCGAAGGCAGTAGCTACCATGTCGGACATTACGTCGCCATCATAATTTTTACAAGCCCAGATATAACCGCCGTCAGAGCGTATAACTCTGGCAACTGCATCGTCAATCAGAGTGTAGAAATATTCAATTCCCATTTCTTCAAACTTCGTTTTATAGTCAGTCTCGAAAATTTCTTCGAATATATCCTTAAAAGTATGGTCATATTTTTTCGAAATAGTATCCTTTGTTGCAAACCACAAATCCTGCTTGGTATCGAGTGCAAAATTGAAGCACGAACGTGCAAAGCTTGCAATACTCTCGTCAATATTGTGTTGTCCCTGTATAATACCACCCGAGCCTTTAAAATCATGAATTAACTGTCTTGTTTCATTCCCGTCCTTGTCGGTAACGATTAATTCTGCCTTGGAGCCGTCCTTTACCTTCATTTCGGAATTCTTATAAACATCTCCATAAGCATGACGGGCAATAGTAATAGGCTTAGTCCAGGTCGGTATAAGAGAATTTATACCCTTTACAATTATGGGTGCACGAAAAACGGTTCCATCTAGGATTGCCCTAATCGTGCCGTTCGGCGACTTCCACATTTCCTTGAGGGTGTATTCGGTCATTCTCTGTGCGTTTGGAGTTATGGTTGCACATTTTACAGCAACGCCATATTTTTGAGTTGCGTTTGCGGAGTCTATTGTAACCTGGTCGTTTGTTTCGTTTCTGTATTCAAGCCCTAAATCGTAATATTCTGTATTAAGCTCGATATATGGAACTAAAAGTATATCTTTAATCATTTTCCAGATTATTCTGGTCATTTCGTCGCCGTCCATTTCGACGAGCGGCGTTTTCATTTCAATTTTCTGCATTTATTCTATTCCTTTCTTTAATTACCGAGCTTTGTAAAATTAAGTAATCCGCCTGCTAGTAGCATTTTCCTTGCACGCTCTGACAATTCGCAAACCAATTCAATTTCTGCACCAGAGGTGGTGTTTTTTAATATAATCTTGCCGTCTGTCTCAATTGCTTTTCTTATTCCGATTAACTCTAAATTGTCACCCTGTGCAACCTTTTCATAATCTGCCTCGTTTTTAAAGGTAAAGGGCAGAATACCGCTGTTAATCAGGTTCTGTTTATGTATTCTTGCAAAGGATTTACATACAATGGCTTTAATCCCAAGATAAAGCGGTGCTAAAGCTGCATGTTCACGAGAAGAGCCTTGTCCATAGTTTGTGCCGCCGATTATAATTCCACCGCCGTTTTCTTTGGCTCTTTTCGGGAAGGTCTCGTCACAAACGGTGAAGCAGTATTCGCTGATAGCTGGAATATTTGAGCGAAGCGGTAATATTTTTGCTCCCGCCGGCATAATGTGGTCTGTGGTGATATTGTCGCCAACCTTAAGGATTGCGGTAGTTTTAATATCATCTCCCAGTGCTACATTTATTGGGAAAGGCTTAATATTCGGTCCTCTTAAAATTTCAACATCAGCGGCTTCCTTTTCGTTTGCTGGTAATGTAATCATATTGTCATTTATAATAAACTTCTCGGGCTGTGAAATTTCGTATACCCCACCTAAGCTTCTAGGGTCGGTAAACACGCCGCTTAATGCCGACACCGCCGCAACCTCGGGGGAAACAAGATAAATCTGTCCGTCCTTTGTGCCGCTTCTGCCCTCAAAGTTTCTGTTAAAGGTTCTAAGTGAAACTCCATTCGAGTTCGGTGACTGCCCCATACCGATACAGGGACCGCAGGCACTTTCGAGTATTCTCGCTCCCGCATCTATTAAATCGGCAAGAGCACCATTTTCTGCAAGCATCGAATACACCTGCTTTGAGCCTGGTGCAATTGAAAGACTGACATCGGGGTGAACGGTTTTGCCCTTTAAAATATGAGCAACTGTCATTAAGTCACGATATGACGAGTTGGTGCACGAGCCTATGCAAACCTGGTCAACCTTTACGCCGCCAAGCTCGGAAATTTTCTTTATATTATCTGGACTGTGCGGACAAGCAGCAAGCGGTTCAAGCTCCGATAAATTCAAATCAATACATTCATCATAAACGCAGTCTGTATCAGCAGAAAGCGGAATATAATCCTCGCCACGTCCTTGCGCTTTAAGAAACTTCTCCGTTATTTCATCAGAGGGGAAAATCGAGGTGGTAGCACCAAGCTCAGCACCCATGTTCGTGATCGTGGCACGTTCGGGCACAGAAAGACTTTTAACGCCCTCACCAGTATATTCAATAACACGTCCTACGCCGCCCTTTACAGAAAGGATTTCGAGAACCTTAAGGATTACATCCTTTGCACTTACCCATGGGCTAAGCTTGCCCGTGAGATTAACTTTAACCACCTTAGGCATTGTTATGTAATAAGCTCCGCCGCCCATTGCAACCGCAACGTCAAGCCCGCCTGCACCGATTGCAAGCATACCAATTCCGCCGCCTGTTGGGGTATGGCTGTCCGAGCCTATTAGCGTCTTTCCGGGTTTTCCAAATCTTTCGAGATGCACCTGATGACAAATACCGTTACCAGGTCTTGAAAACCAAATTCCATATTTCTTAGCAATACTGCCGATAAAACGGTGGTCGTCGGCATTCTCAAAGCCCGACTGTAAGGTATTGTGGTCAATATATGCTACAGAACGCTCAGTGCGTACCCTATCAACGCCCATTGCTTCAAATTGCAAATAAGCCATTGTACCCGTTGCATCCTGTGTTAATGTCTGGTCAATCCGTACACCAATCTCTGTTCCCTTAATCATTTCGCCGTCAACAATATGGCTTTTAATGATTTTTTCTGTTAATGTTAAGCCCATCTTTTAGCCCTTTCTGTTATCACTACTAACAATCATATATTTATAATAAACATTATACTACATTTTATATCTATCTGTCAAGAATTTAACAGCCGTGTAAACATATTGACTATTTTTTGAATAAATGTTATAATATACTCGCTGTATAGCGAATTTTGGAGGTTTTTGTAATAATAATGAATGAAATGTACCAAAAAATAAAGACAGCAGCAGCAATATCAGTCTTACTTATTGCCCTCTTTACAGGCTGTAATAACGGCGAAAACGAAAATATCAAGATAATCAATGCCGAAAATATAGACGGCTTTGCGTTTCCTGAAAGCATTCAAATTTCAAGCTTAAGCACGACACAGACTGAGCCTGTATCTATAATACCCACCGAAACAGAAACATCAGCTTTCTCGGAAACGACGATGAATACTACTACACCCACTACAACAATTGCGACTACGACTGAAACAACATTAAAAACCCCGACCGCCACAACTGAAACCCAGACAGCTACGACAACTGAAGCCACAACAGTGACAACAATCGAAACTACGACAAAAACCACAACCACAGAAGCAGCTACAACCACGACAACAGCTACGAAGCCGCCCGAAACTACTTTGAATTTTAATACAACAAGCTATTCACCGCTAAACCACGATGAAATGATTGCGGTTTGGATTTCGTACATAGATTTGTCTGAAATACTGCAAGGTAAAAGCGAAAACGATTTCAGAACAGCTTTTCAGAAGATGCTCATTAATTGCTCTGATTTTGGTATCAATACAGTATTTGTGCATCTGCGCCCCTTTGGGGACGCGTTATATAAGTCCACGTTATTCCCTTGGTCAAAGTATGTAACTGGGACACTTGGTATTTCACCGACGTTTGACCCGCTCGAAATCATGCTAGAGGAAGCTCATGCGCTTGATATTTCCTTCCACGGCTGGATAAACCCACTTAGAATTCAGTCAACAAGCGACATTTCGAAGGTTTCGGAAAACTTCAAAATCGGGCAGTGGTACAAAAATGACAGCGATTTTATTATTAAGCAGGGCGATTACTACTTTTTGAACCCCGCTTATAGTGAAGTAATTGAACTTATTTCAGCAGGTTCTGCTGAAATTTGCTCAGAGTACAAAATTGATGGCTTACATATAGACGATTATTTTTATCCAACAACCGATTTGTCCTTTGATAGAAAGGCTTTTGATAAGCTCGGTTCCAATAATGAAAGCATCTCTGATTTTAGATTTAATAATTGCAATAAACTAGTAAAAGGCATTTATAGTGCGATAAAAGCAGTTAATAAATCGGTTTTATTTGGTATCAGTCCTCAAGGCAGTATCGAAAACAATGCAAATTTACTTTACGCCGATGTCGAATTATGGTGTAAAAGCTCAGGTTATTGCGATTATATGGCACCGCAGATATATTACGGCTTTGAAAACACTTTACAGCCCTTCGACAAATGCCTAAAACGCTGGCAGGACATGGTATCAGGTACAGGTAAGAAGCTGGTTGCTGGTCTCGCAGTATATAAAATAGGTACCGAGGATAAATGGGCAGGAAACGGTAAAAATGAGTGGATAGAAAATAGCAATATTTTAAAACGGCAGGCAGAATATGCCTTAAAAATGGATAATTACGGCGGTGTTGCTCTTTACAGCTACGGCTTTATGTTCGGCAAAAATAAAACACAGGCAATATCAACTGAGCTTAATAAGTTAAGCTATCACTAATAAAAACAGGAAAGTTTAAAATGAAGAAGTTCAAAGGTTTATGCTTTATATTAGCATTAATATTCTCCATAGGTGTGGCAGGTAATCTTACTGTTTACGCCGATTTTGGCGACGATATAGTAAGTGAACAGTATACCGAACCAGAAATGTATTCACCTATGTTTAATCTCCCTCATAACATGAGGGGGACTATAATCATGCCCGAAATCGATTTTTACACCTCCGAGGAGAATACAATTACCGAAGTATCAATGCAGCTTGATACTATTTATGAAAAGCTAATAGATATAGGCATGAACAGCGTTATATTAGGCACCTCAGGAGAAAGAGGCGTTTATTATAACCTCAACATGAACCAGACTGACAGCGATGATTTTCTCGCACTCGCGGTGGAAAAAGCCCGTCAGCTTGGTCTTAATGTATATTTGATTTACGATTTAGGCAGAGTTACTAGTAACCATGAAACTCAGTCAGACTCAATAAATACGCTTATTTCTGAGATACACAGATTTACCTTAAAATATATAAGCGACGGTATTCTCCTCGATAATTATTATGCGGAGAAAACTGCTAAAAGCTTTAAAAAGTATATGGAGAGCGGCTCGGGCATCGGCTATGAGAACTGGCTTTATGACATGACCGAGTATTTCGTAAAAACTGCATCTTCAGTCGTAAAAATGACCGATAATTCAGTACCTGTCGGACTGATGATTAATGATATGTGGGCGAACAGCAGCAGCAACGAAAACGGCTCCCCCACAAACGATATATTCGAAGCTTATTACGACGGCTTTGCCGATACAAAGTATTTCGTCGAAAAAAGCTATGCCGATTTCATAATGCTACGTTCATATGGTAAAATCGGCGATGGTGCTCTCCCCTTTACCGAAACGGCACAGTGGTGGGGTAAGCTATGCGAGCAAAACGAAAAGATTATGTACATTCTGCACCAAAACGAAAAAATCGGCAATACCTGGGGTGAGGACCAGCTTTTACAACAGCTTATCACCGCAAAAGATGAAATAACTGCTTATAACGGAAGTGTATTCAATTCTTATCAGACATTATCTGCGAATGTTTCAAATTCGGCAGGAACGCTGAAAAAATATTACGAGTCTAAAATCAACGAGGACAGCGTTTTTGAAGGCCTCATAATGACCTCACCGAAGAATTTTAATTTCACCACATACGAGCCGATAGTTCAGTTTGCAGGAACCTTTGACGAGAACTTTGACGTATATCTGAACAACTCGAAAATTGCGCTTAACAAAGCGGGAAACTTCTATTTTGAAAAGGAGCTTTCCACAGGTGCCAACACCTTCACGATAACCCATAAATCTAAAACCTATACATATAAAATCGAACGTAAGATTGTAACCTTAAAGGACATTGGTTCCTCAATAGCCGAAGGCAAGAAGCTTAAGGTCGAGGGTGGCACCACGATTGAGCTTGAAGCCACTGCATACAAGGGCTCTGAGGTATATGCAACCATCAACGGGCAAACCATATCCTTAAAACAGCGTTCTACAACCTTAAATGACGAGGACCCGAACAGTACCTATGTCGGCTTTACAGGTAAATATACCGTTCCCGAGGGAATTATCGACACTGAACAGCCGCTTGGAAAAATAAGCATTACTGCAAATTATATGAGCTATACCCGAACAGCAGTAGGTGCGGCGGTAACTGTTATAGCTAAGCCTCGCCCCCCTGTTATTAATATCGGTGCACAGATGTACGACGAAAATACAGTAGGCACTGGTGAAATTGTAGGTACAATTGACGACACGCACTTTGCCGACGAATGGTATACTTATGTCAAGATTAATAATAATTATACACAGATTTTTGATGCAAAGACCACGGGCTCTGCTATGATGGACCCTGATTTAGGTCAGCTTCCCGCTGGTACGATTGATTATTTCGGCAGTGATGTCGGAGGCTTCTATACCACGGATTCGGGCAAACGGTTTAAGTCGGCAGAAACTACTCTCGTTGAGGATTATGGCATAGGTGAAAATAATCTTGTGGTTAAGGGACTAGGTACCTCGAACGGCGACAGTTTTATTAAGCTGGGGCTTGATACAAAAATCAGTTACAACGTACAAACAGTCGGAAACAGCTATTTCACCAACTGGGGTACAGATTATAATATCAACAGCTTTAACGCAAAATATATCTACATAACCTTTGATAACGTAACCTCGGTTACAAAGCTGCCTAGCTTTGATACAAGCCTTGTTTTCAGCGGCGGAAGCTGGGAGCAGGTGGTAGTAAACGAGATACCTAAGTTCCGCCTTGTGCTTACGCTGAGACAGCCTGGCGTTTATGCAGGAAACGGTGCTTATTATGACGAGAACGGCGACCTAATGCTTACCTTCCCTGTTTTGCAAAATTCGCTTTCGGGAATGAACATCGTTATCGACCCTGGACACGGTTACGGCGTAACGGCTTCTTCTAAAGACCCAGGTGCGATTGGTCATGTGGTTGAGCAGGAGGTAAACCTTGCCGTAGCTAAAGAATTAACGGCTATTCTCCAGTCGTATGGCGCAAATGTAACAAGACTCAAAACCGAGAGTGATTATATCTACACGGCGACACGTCCGATTGTGGGAAGGCAGTATGGCTGCGATTTATTCATTTCGCTTCACTCAAATACCTCGGTTCAAGATGATACCGTCAGAGGAACAGAGGTGTATTACTTCACGCCGTTTTCACAGCCGCTTGCCGCTTCTATATCGAAGAATGTTTCTTCATATTTTACAAAAAACGTATATTCCGACGGTGCCGATAAAAACCGTGGTGCAAAGTTCCAGATTTTCTGGGTGACCTTACAGCAGGACTTCCCCTCGGTGCTGGTTGAAATGGGCTTTGTAAGCAACATGGAGGACGCAATGGCGCTCGCTAACTCCGCCGACCAAAAGGGTATCGCAAAGGGTATCGCAAAGGGCATAATCGAATATGCCTCAAGAAGTACGTTAGGCTCTGGCACTAACCAAAGTGTCACAGTAGATACGCCCGAAGAAGCTCCATCTGATACTCCGTCTGATACCACACCAGAGGAAACAACAACCACAAGCTTTGATATCAGCGACTTTGACGATGATGAATTTGATGATACAGATGACATTTCATCAGATTTTGATGATGATGATATTATTGATGAGCTAGAGGACTAGTCATAAAAAAGGAACCAAACACATGAATAAAGGACCAAACCCAAACGACATTTACCCAAATCCCGATATGAAAAGGCTTTGCTTTATAAAAAACATCATAAACAAGCCTAATGTCATAATAGGCGATTATACTTATTACGATGACCCTGATGGGCTTGATGATTTTGAAAAGCGGATTATACACCATTATGAGCATCTCGGCGATAAGCTTATTATCGGCAAATTCTGCGGTATAGGTAAGGGTGTTGAATTTATCATGAATGGTGCTAATCATCGCATTAATTCCGTTACAGCGTACCCTTTTAATATCCTCGGAAACGGCTGGGAAAAGGTTACTCCAACAGTAGATGACTTGCCATTTAAGGGTGACACCGTTATCGGAAACGACGTATGGATTGGGCAGAATGTTACTATTATGCCAGGAATTAAAATTGGCGACGGTGCCATAATAGCCGCAAACTCTACGGTGACAAAGAACATTCCTCCGTATGCTATCGCTGGAGGAAATCCCGTAAAGATAATACGAAATCGCTTTGATGATGAGTTTATTACATACCTTGAGGAAATAAAATGGTGGGACTGGTCTGCCGAAAAGATTTTCGACAATCTCGAAAT
>JAVBPL010000135.1:0-26425 GCA_031549645.1 Ruminiclostridium sp.
AGTCTTTTTCAATTTCTTCATACATTCCAACATCACGCAACTAACCGTCGGAACCAGTATCCTCTTATCTTTATAAGCACATTTTATCACATGACTCTCAAAATTACAATATAAATAAAGTTATTGTTTTTTTTATGAATTTAAGGTATAATAAACGAAAAGCAGTAATTACGCTTATAAATAAGGAGATTTAATGACATTTAAAGAGCTTAACCTGATCGAACCAATTTTAAAAGCAGTAGCAGATGAGGGGTACGAAGCCCCATCACCAATTCAAATTGAAGCGATCCCCCCACTTTTAGAGGGGAAAGACTTGCTGGGATGTGCTCAGACAGGCACAGGAAAAACCGCCGCGTTTGCTATTCCCATCTTACAAAGGTTGTTTAAGGCGACTTACGATAATGCCAAAAAAAGAAAGATAAAAGCATTGATTTTGACACCCACACGCGAACTTGCACTACAAATATCGGAAAGCTTTAAATCATATGGCCGTTATACAGGATTAAAAACGACGGTTATTTTCGGCGGTGTAGGTCAGGCACCTCAAGTAACCGAGCTTCGTAACGGAGTAGACATTTTAGTGGCAACACCAGGCAGGCTGGGCGATTTAATTGGGCAAGGCTTGTGTAACGTTAGCCATATTGATATGTTCGTGTTAGATGAGGCTGATCGAATGCTAGATATGGGGTTTGTGCATGATATCAAAAAACTGATTGTGCATTTACCGAAGGAGCGCCAAACCCTTTTATTTTCCGCAACCATGCCAAAGGAAATTGCAGCACTTGCATCATCTATGCTTCGAAATCCAGTTACAGTAGAGGTTACCCCGGTTTCGTCAACGGTTGATACAATCAATCAGGTTGTTTATTTTGTAGACAAACCTAATAAAGGACTTCTGCTTAAAGAATTACTTAAAAATAAAGATATTGTATCTGTGCTTATTTTTTCTCGCACTAAACATGGTGCGGATAAAATATGCAAGCTACTCTGTTCTGTCGGGATTACCGCAAGTGCTATTCATGGTAACAAATCGCAAAACGCAAGGCAAAACGCACTTAATGATTTTAAAAATGGTAATATCCGTGCCTTAGTCGCAACGGATATTGCAGCACGCGGTATTGATGTTGATAACCTTTCGCATGTTATTAATTATGATTTACCCGAGGTCCCCGAGACTTATGTTCATCGTATTGGCAGAACTGGTAGAGCGGGACTTTCAGGGAATGCCATTTCTTTTTGTGATTTTGATGAAAAAGCCTATTTAAAAGATATAGAGAAGCTCATAGATAAAGATATTCCTACAATGACTGACCATGCGTATCCTATGCAGATTTTTGAGCATATCCCGCCTAAAACTGTACCTAGACTTACCCGAGCTGAAAGGGAAGCAAGAGCCGCTCAAAAATCATCTAAGCAGTATAACAATAGAAACACAATGTCAAAAAGGTCTAAATAGGTGAACAAAATCTATTGCTATATCTTACCAGAGCTGGCACACATTCAGATTTGCTTAACAAATAAAATCAAGGTTAATCTTCTTGATTTTATTTTTTTATACTGGTATATAATGTTCCGATTAGCAAATACTACATCTAACACAGAAAATTTTCTGTTACAATGTATAATTTGGAGGAACTTAAAATATGAAAGCGACAGGTATTGTCAGGAGAATAGACGATTTAGGACGTGTTGTTATCCCAAAGGAAATTAGACGCACCATGCGTATTAGAGAAGGCGACCCGTTAGAAATATATACAAACGTTGAGGGAGAGGTAATATTCAAGAAATATTCACCAATCGGTGAGATTTCGAGTATTGCGGCACAGTATTCCGATGTTTTGGCGAAAATTGGCGGCTGCCCTGCTGTCATTTGCGACAGAGACCACGTTATTGCGGCGGCGGGAATACAGAAGAAGGAAATCCTTGAACGCAGAGTGTCGAACTCACTAGAGGATTTAGTCGAACAGCGTAAAACCTATGTGTATAAATCGCATGACGACAAGAGGCTGACACCTATTGAGGGCATGGACCGTTATGCGATTGCGTGTGCGCCTATTATAACACAGGGCGATGTCAGCGGTTCGGTTTTCATGCTCTCGACCGAGGGCAACGAGTACGCAACACCCGAACAGATAGCACTGGTTCAGGCGGCGGCGATGTATTTCAGCAAGCAAATGGAAGAATAAAAAATCCCCCCGATTTATTTAATTCGGGGGATTTTTTGCAACGTTATTATCTTCCATTTCGTGTTATAATAAGAAATATGATAGGGAGTGATGACATGTATTCATCGGCAGAAATTACCGATATATACGAACGGCGGGTTAATATGGTGTACCGTATCTGCTTTATGTATACAAAAAATGTACATAATGCGGAGGATTTAACCCAGAACGTATTCATAAGGCTTATGAAAAACGGCAAGAAATTTGACAACACGGAATATGAAAAAGCATGGCTTATTAAAACTGCGTCTAATTTATGCAAGGATTTTTTTAAATCGGCATGGTATAAGGTTCAGTCCTTAACCGAGGATATACCTGTCGGAACTGAACCAGCGCCTTACATAGACGAAACCTTAGAGACTGTTTTAAACCTACCGCAAAAGTATAAATTACCAATATATCTGTATTATTACGAGGGTTATAAAACACCTGAAATAGCGAAAATGCTGGCAAAGCCTGAAAGCACGGTACGCAGCTACCTTGCGAGAGGGCGAAAGCTGCTTAAAACCGAAATCGAAAAGGGGGAGCATACCGAAAATGAATATGAATATAAGGCAATCCTTTGACAGCATTAACCCCAGCGAGGAGCAGAAGAAAAAAATGCTAGCAGTAATTCTTAACCCTAGGAGCGAAGAAAAGACTATTTTAAAACGCCGTAAATCGAGCATCAGGGGCTTTTCTGTGGTGCTTGCAGCGTTTGTCTTTGTCGGCGGTACTTATGTAGCATATAAAGCCATAAATAGAAACGATTATGACAGTGGTACCGCTTTATTTGGTGCAGCGAATTCGCCAGAAGATGGAACTATTCCTAATTTAAAGCTAGTCGAAACGACATCAATAGAAGAAACGACATCGACACAGGAAACCACATTAGTCGAAGAAACGACAACGGTCGAAGATATAGTGGTTTTAACAACCATAGAACATATTTTACCAACAACCATGGAAACCACAACAGAAAACCTAGACACCGATTTATTCCAGCATTACACAATACTGAAAGAACGCATCGCAGACGATTATAACGAGCTTCAAGAGAGTCGTTTTACGATTGTTAACGATATGCAGGAGCAAATTTCATTTGAAGAATACGAAGAAAAATATAATGCAATTCTAGGAAACGAAAAAATGCTTTTCACGCTTAGAGATGCCTTAAACAGCACTCCGTATAAGTTTGATTTTCCGATTAAGGGTGAGTTCACCATACCCGAAAGTGTTATAAACCAGGCTTATAACAACCACGCCCTTGGTGTAACAATCCACGCTGACGAGGGAACTGAAATTTATGCGTCGGCTGATGGATATGTTGTAGATTTAGAGACAGAAAACGGGTATTATTACGATTATGGCAAAACCGTAATTCTCGACCACGGTGATGAAATTAAAACGCTTTACGGGTATTGCTCAGAGATACTTGTTGAAAGTGGGACTTTTGTGCAAAAGGGCCAGCTTATTGCAATTATCGGCGATACAGGTCGCACGACAGGTCCATTCGGGGTTTCGGGTGGTGCGAAATCGTTATGCTTTGAACTTTATGTAAATGATATCCCTTACAGCCCGCTCGCGATATTTGATGTTTTGTAGTAAATGCTGTATCACCATTCAGACCAAAAAGATGACTTCTGCGAGCGTTGCGAGCAAGAGGTCATCTTTTTCTTTCGAGTTCAGCAATCGAACCAGTAAGGTTCGAGGTTCTGTTGTAACGGAATTTTAAATTGTAAACTTATTATGAATAATTAATAAGCAGTTGATTTGAAACACAACTTGTGTTATAATTTGGAATAGTTAGAGGAATTCGTAGCCTCCTCGAAAGGAATTTTCAGAAATATGATTTTTACAGATATAGATTTAACGGATGTAGATAAAATTCAATCTATAGTTGACATAAAAGGTTTTTCCTCTTGTCAGTTCTCGGGTGCTGGGTTGTGGTATTATGCAAGTAAATATAGAACGTGTGTAGCTTATGATGAGGATGGTTTCATATATATTAAACAGGACCGTCCGGTGTTAGGCACTGTATACCTTGTGCCAATAGGGAATGGCGATTTGCAAATGGCTATGTGCAGACTTGCCTGTTATAACAAGCTTGTTTCTCACACTGATGAAATGCGCATTTGGGGTATCACCGATGAGAATAAAGACGAATTTTTAGCTGCCGTACCCGATGCTGTGCTGGTTCCTGATAGGGATTGGGCAGAGTACATATATAGTACACATAGCCTTATGCATTTCCCTGGGAGAGAGCTGCATAGGCAGCGTAATAGACTCAATTGCTTTATGTCAGATTATAACGATAGATACATCTTCGAAGAAGCATCTGAAAATAACCTTGATGAGCTTTGGGATTTTCAATGCACCCATCTTAACGACCTTCAAAAAAGTAAGACGGAGCATGAAATGGAATCACTGTATCAAGAGCATGAACTTATACGCAATGCATTATCAAATTATAACAATCTCTCACTTATAGGTGGTCTACTTCGAGTGGATAAGTCCATTGTTGCGTACGGCTTCGGTGCAACAGTTGGCGGCAAAACATTTGACTACCTATGCGAAAAGTCATCGTATAACTTGCGCGGCTCCGGTTTAATGTTGCAAAGAGAATTGATACGAAATCTTCTTACAAACTTCTCATTTGTAAACAGGGAAGAGGATTTGGGGATAGATGGACTTCGGCAGGCAAAATCACGTCTTGGTCCATCGATTTTGTTAATGAAATATACTTCGGTCGTAGATGGAGCCGAGATACAGAAGACTTAAAGATTATTGGATTATAAATACTAGAGGTGAATAACTTTGAATATGCGTTCAGCTGACCTTATCAACAAAAAATTCATGGAATATCTTTTACCTACGTTTTTGATGATAGTGGTTCTGTCGTTAAGCTTTATTGTCGATGGAATAATAGTTTCTATACTGATAGGACCGCGTGCTTTGGCTGCAGTCAATATATGCAGTCCTATTGTACTGTTCGTAAATGCTGTTAATATGCTTGTTAATGTGGGTTCTACAACGCAAGCGTCAATAGAAACCAGCAAGATGAATAGGCAGGGAGCGATGAAAATATTCACACTTAACATTACGACGGCAGTTATAGTTTGGGTGGTTGTTGCTGTGCTCTGCGGCGGTTTGTTCTTCAATGCTATTGTTGATGTGCTTGCAGGCGGTTCAGAGCTTAGGGAGATGGCTGCAGAATATTTTTGGGTACACATAGTTTTTATAGGCTTTTTATTCATTACACCTGCGTTGGTGGGATATATCCGCCAAGACGGCAACCCCAGAAAAGCCGCAAATATACTAATTTTTGCAAATATTTTGAATGTAATATTGGATTATGTTTTGATTAAGTTTTTTGATATGGGTGTAAGGGGTGCCGCAATCGCAACTGTCAGCTCATATTTTATTGGCTTTTTGTTTTGTATTCCTTATCTTTTTTCCAAAAATGCAAGTTACAAATTAATAATGCTAAAGGTACAGGATTTTGCAAAGCTTAAAGATATATTCGGATCGGGTATGCCTCTTTCAATTATAAACATTCTTTTGTTCGCGCAGCTTGTTTTAATGAACAAGCTTGCTCTCTCAAATTTTGGTGAGGCGGGTGCCGTTGCAGTTGCTGTGGGAAACAGCTGCTTTCAATTTGCAATCACTGTAGTTCAAGGCTCAACAAATGTCGTAAATCCGCTCGTTTCTGCTCTTCATGGTGCAGGAGATAGTTATGGTGTAAAGAGAACAATGAAGCTGGCCATAAGCATCTCACTTGCTATGTCTGCACTCTTTATAGCATTGTTTTGGCTATTTCCGCACATTGTTTGCGCTATCTTCGGAATACAGAATACCGGTGCTGAAACCATAGCAATGACAACCTCGAATTTAAGAATTGCATCACTATATTTACCTATCATGGTTATTAACTTTAGCTTGCTTTGCCTGTATCAAGCCACAAACAGAAAGAGCTTGGCAATTTGGACTTCAATAACTCAAGGAGCACTTGTTCTGCCTATTATCATTATAATGACCGAATTCTTTGGCTCTAACGGACTTTGGAGTTCGAGGATGGTAGGGCAGCTGTTGGCGTTTTTTATAATATTTATGCTAGCAAGGTATTATGGAAAAAAAGAAGGCGCGACGGGTTTATTGCTTTATAAAGACTCATCATATGATAAGTCGCTGGACATAACTATAAACGCTGTCGTAGAAGAAGTTGTCGGGCTCTCAGAAAAGATAATCGAGTTTTGCGCCGACAATGGCATTTCAGATAAAGTAGCAGCTTCGATAGGAATTGCGATAGAGGAGATGGCGGTCAATACGGCAAAATACGGTTACAACAATGTTAAAAACCCAAAGATTGATATTAGGGTTTACATAAATGAAAATAAGGTGATATTATGTTTTAGGGATTCGGGAAATTTATTTAACCCAATTGATTATGCGGCAGAAAATATGGAAGAAAATGGTGTTACGACGGGCGGTATTGGTCTTGTAAAGTTACTTGCAAATGACATTGGATACACTAGAACACTGGGCTTTAATAATTTGATTATAAAAATTAATAAATAGGAGTAAAAGTTATGCCAACATTAGAAGAAGTTTTAGTTTCCCGTATTGCAAAAGGAAAAGAGTACTACGAGCATCTTATGGAGGAGTGTAAAGATCCGCTTACGCTATCAACTGCCACGTTGATGGCTCAGCTGCGAAAAAACGAGAACACAGCATATGGCAAAAAATATAACTTCAAGGACATAAGGAACGTAGAGGAATTCCGCGCAAATGTTCCTTTTTCTACCTATTATGATTATGAGGATTACATACTGGAATTCATAAACGGAGACCAAAACGCAAAGCTTGGCTCTTATGACGGCGAGCTGTTGTGCATGGCTTTAAGCTCGGGTTCTACTGGTGTATACAAGAAAATTCCAGTATCAATTGAATCAACAAGGACAACAATCGACACCACAAATCTACACGCATATATACAATATGAAACCCATCCACATAAGCCAGTTAAGCACAGAAGGTGGGTTAATGCAATTGTCAATCAATTTATACAGAGATATCCTAATGGTATGAAGGGCGGAGCGATTTCAGGTTTTATGATGGAGGCCACTGATAAAGATCTATGCAGAGCTATGTTTACAACCCCAAGTGAGAGTATGTTCTATGAATCAACTGAAATCGACAATGCTTATATCCGCATAAGGTATGGGCTTATGGAGCGGGAGCTCTCAGTGATTTCAGCTGCGTTTGCACCTGTTATATTTTACATGATTATATATTTTTTGGACAATAGAGAGACAATTATTAATGATATTGAACATGGTACAATAGACGAGGATATAAAGATGCCTGTCGATTTGCGGGAGTCACTTCTGAAGGAGCTGCGCCCTGACCCTGAAAGAGCGCAGGAGCTTAGGGATATTTTTGAAAGCTATACAGATGAAAATTATAATGGTATTATGTCGAAAATATGGCCAGACCTTAAGGTTATCTGTGCGATTGGGTCGGCAACATTTAAGCCCTTTACAGAAAAACTGTTAGGATTTTTTGATAAGAAGGTGTGTTTTGATTATCATATTTATGCTGCATCTGAGGGTATATTTGCAACAACAATTGCACTTAATGATGAAAAAGCTGTGCTTATACCAAGTAGCTCGTTCTTCGAATTTATACCAGTAGAAAACGCTGATGACGACAAGCCTGATACACTATTAATAAATGAGCTTGAAGTTGGTAAGGAATACGAAATTGTTATAACAAATTTATCGGGCTTTTTCCGTTACCGTATTGGGGATGTGATTATAGTTGCGGACAAAATCTATGACACTCCGCAAATTGTGTTTTCATACCGTTTAAAACAGCTTGCTAATATGTGCGGAGAAAAAACAAATGAGAAGCACATGCGTAGTGCGATAAGTGAGCTAGAGAAATGGCTGGGAATTCCTATTTATGAGTATGCTTTGTATCCCGATACGAATGTTACTCCGATGCGGTACTTGTTTTTACTGGAAGTACGTGACCCTGTTGACAAGAGTGTAGAAGAAGTTGGGGAATACTTACACGAGCAGCTGCGGTTGGCAAATAACGATATTGCATATTGTGAAGATGATGGCGAGATGGGCAGAACCAAGGTTGTTTTTGTTCAACCTGAGACTTTCAAGCTATTTGAAGAAATGAGAATTTTCAATGGTACACCTAGCAATCAAATTAAGCCAGTCAGAATAATCGATACGGAGGATAAGAAAAATTTTTTCTTCGGTCTTTTGGATAAGTAATAATGTAGGCGAAAATTGTGAGCAAATCATATATTTAGATGTTTGGAACAACGGCTTTGTGCGAGGTTGCACAAAGCCGTTGTTATTAATTTATTATTCCTCTGTGTCCTCTACAACAACATACGTAGAAACTGTTTTCGTTTTGCTATACTCGCCGTTTGTTATATTAACCGTTCCGCTCGTAAGGTCAACATCAATTTTATTCACGTTATCGCCGCCGAAGGTGACTGATTTCGTCTTTTTATCCGCTACACCGCTTTCGCCATCGAGGTCATACTTAACCTTGCCTGATACAGCCGAAATTTGCAGCTTAACACCACTGTTCATCGGAAGCGTAATGTTTGCTTTGCCGCTGATTAGGCTCACCGACAAATCATCGTTCCACTTTGAATAAATCAGCTCTGAGCTGCCCGAGGTCATATTAAGTTCACCCTTGCCTGTAATGCCGTCCAGAATTACACCGCCCGAAATTGACGAAACATCAAATCTCTCAGGCATATAGCCTGTAACCGTGGTTTTCCCGCTGGTTGCATTTACTGTAAGCTTTTCGGAGGTTTTATCAGTGGTATTAATAATATCAACCTTGCCAGAAACTGTTGAGACCTCCAGCACATCTGCATAGCCTTTCAGCTTTATGCTGCCGCTTACTGTATTCACCCCAAGCTTATCACTATCGGGAAGTATAATATCGGCATCTCCGCTTACGGTGTTATACATGATTTCATCGTAAAGACCTTTTGGAATAGTCACATTGAGCTCGGATTTTTGAAAACCAAAGTTCCAGCCGAAAAAGCTCCAAACGCTTATTTGCTTTTCCCTTATTATAAGCTCGTCGTTATTAATTCCTGCTTCAAACTCTATATTTTTATTCACACCCTTGTATGAAACACTGGTAGTATCATCATCGGAAAGCCTAATCTTGACGCTTGCGCTGATTACAGATATATCGATATTGTCATAGCCCTCGGTAAAAACGTTGTCGTAATTCTGAGTTTCGCCGCTAGAGCTGCTCCATGTTTCGTTAAGCTCAGAGTCAATGCCGTTTGCCGCAATCATCAGCCCGAACAAAATACCCGATGCCACAAGAGCAATCGTAAATATTACTGCTAATGCTTTCATTTCTTCTTTTCCTTTCCTTTAAACACGGGTTTACCTACAATCGACACACCGTGCCAGTTTATAACACCTTTAATTACGCCGATATAACCCTTTATCATCTTGACACCAAGCAGAGCGAGAAGCCCTCCAATAGATGTCACCATTATTCCGAAAAATATTCCTGTAATTCCGCTGAAAGGTGCGAAAAAGTTCGACAAAACTCCCGTTGCACCGTTTAAGACAGAACCCAAACCGCTTGTAATCAGCGATACTGGTATCGAAAGATAACCTATGATTACCCCCGCAAGTGCAGGCAGTGCCCATGACAATACACAAAGGTCGATAACCAGCACCTTTATCAAACCGCCAAGCTTAAACGTTATACCCGAGTTTTCGTATGACGTATATTTCACCTCGGGCGGCGGTGCCTGATACTGGTGGGTTTCGGCGGGCGGAGGGGCTTCTTGCGGCACCGATTGTTCATTTTGCCATGTGGCAGTTTTTAACGACTCATCGTAAGCCGGCGCCGCCTTAATAAGCTCCTCAATTTCTGATATATCATCAAGCACCAGCGGACCTGTGGGGCTTGTGATTTCTGTGTTTACAGTGTTAATTTCGGGCATTACGGGCATAATAATTTCATTAACATTAGGGATAACAATTTCTTTTTCCATAACTTCCGGTATAGCTTCAGCTTCCTCGTCATCAATGCTTACTGCAACCGCAGGAAAAATATAATCGTCTCCGTACTGCTTTGCGATTTCGGTTATGTCGCCAAGCTTTTCGCATATTTCGGCTTCACTCATGCCGTTCTGGGCACTGTCCGCAAAATGCTGCTCAAAATCCGAGAGGATTTCTCCGCGGTCCATTACGCCAAAACGCACCAGCGCCTTATCAAGATTATTTATAAAATCAGCTTTAGTTCTACTCTTCCTCATGGTCTGCTCCCCCATTCCATTTAAGTAATTTATCTACACTTCCAACGAAGCTGTACCAGTCTGTCTCCTGCTCAAGTTTTTCTTTTCGTCCCGTTTCGGTAATACTGTAATATTTGCGGGGAGGACCTTCCTGAGATTCGACGATATATGAGGTTATGCTCCCATTGTCCTTAAGTCTTTTTAGCAGCGGATATATTGTACCCTCCGTGACGTGCATACATTCGGAAATTCTGTTTACTAATTCATATCCGTAGCAATCACTCTGATTTACTATCGATAGAACACACAGCTCGAGTGTTCCCCGTTTAAGTTGAGGATTCACATTATGACCTCCTTTTGTTTTCGGAATACTTTGTGTCGCTATATACATCTTATCACATTGTACTATTTATTGCAAGGTACTATGTGCATAAATATATTATATAATTTTTACTAATTTTTTGTGCATAGTATATAAAACTTATATAAAGGCATACAATTGCGTTTAATCTAAAAAAATGTTATAATACTAGAATAGGGTAGATATAAATACATAAAATGGTGGTGTTCAGCTAAAAATATGCGTAAATGGATAATCAACGAGCCCGACAGGGACTCCGCCGTAAAGCTAGGCGCCGAAACAGGACTTGGGGAGCTTGTAAGCTCATTACTTGTAGGACGGGGAATACACTCGAGAGACCAAGTTGACGGCTTTTTGAACACCTATGACATTGCCGATCCCTTTTTGATTGCAGATATGGAGAAGGCTGTTAAAATAATAACCGATACACTTTACAGCGGTGAAAAAATCACTATTTACGGCGATTACGACTGCGACGGGGTAACTAGCACCGTCATATTATATAATTATCTTACAGCACTAGGCGGAAATATTGACTGGTACATACCGAGCAGAGATGAGGGCTACGGACTAAACATCACTGCGATTGATAAAATAGCAGAAGCCGAAACCAGCCTTATTATTACAGTAGACAATGGCATAAGTGCCCAAGCCGAGGCATTATATATAAAGGAAAAGGGCATAAAGCTTGTAATAACCGACCATCATCAGATACCCGAAATCATGCCAGAGGCCGATGCAGTTATAAATCCGAACAGGTCGGACGACAAATCCCCTTTCAAAAAGCTTGCCGGCTGCGGAGTCGTGCTTAAGCTCGTAATGGCACTTGAAAATGATATAGACAGCGTTCTCGAGCAGTTTGCCGACCTTGCCGCAATAGGTACGGTAGGCGATTTAGTGCCGCTTGAGGGCGAGAACAGACATATAGTTGAAAGAGGGCTTCAAATTCTGCCCTTTACCGAGAATATAGGTCTGCATCAGCTTTTAAAGCAAGCAGGGCTTGATGAGGATATGCAGCTTACCTCCTCTACGCTTGCTTTTACTATCTGCCCGAGAATTAATGCGGCAGGCAGATTTTCAACAGCAGGAGAAGCAGTTGAGCTGTTATTATCAGAGAGCGAGGAGCTTGCGGCAGTTAAAGCAAAACGGCTGACCGAGCTTAATAAAGCGAGACAGGAAGCCGAAATAGAGATCATGAAGCAGGTAGACGAACGCCTTGCCGCTTTACCCGAAAGGCTGTACGACCGAGTATTAATCTGTGAGGGCGAGAATTGGCACCACGGAGTTGTGGGTATAATAAGTTCTAGACTGCTTGGTAAATATGATAAGCCCAATCTTGTTATTAGTATTGTCGGAGACGAAGCGAGAGGAAGTGCCAGAAGCTATGACGGCTTTTCGCTTTACAAGCTGTTAACTGCCTGTGAGGATTTACTTATAAGATACGGTGGACACTCGAGAGCAGCGGGCTTTACATTAAAAACCGATTTACTCCCCGATTTTATAGAAAGGGTGAGAAAATATACCCGTGAAAATTATCCCTTTATGCCGCCGAACTCAATTACCGCGGATAAAATTTATAACGAGAAGGTTTTAACGATAGAAAACGTCGAACAGCTCTCAATTTTACAGCCGTTCGGTGAAGGAAACCCATCGCCCGTTTTTCTTATCGAAAACGCCGAAATCATAGCAAAAAAATCATTAAAAGACGGTAAATACGTTAGCTTTACAGTCAGGTTTAAGGGTAAGGAGCAGAAAATCTTAAACTTCAGCTCCAGATATGAGGACTTCCGCTATGAAATAGGAAATCATGTCGATATACTTGTAAGTCTTGATATTAACGATTACAACGACACCAAATCAATCTCAGCGGTGCTTAAAGACATTCGTTCCGCTGGGTTTAGCGAGGATAAGTTTTTCGCAGCAAGCAGTGTTTACGAAAACATCAAGCGTGGCGAAAGCGTTGACCCAAGACTTCTTAAACGAATTATCCCCGAAAAGGCTGATATTAAAGCCGTATATGACATTTTACGTTTGACCGACAGCTTTAACAACGCACGAGACCTGGCGTTGCAAAAGGGCTTGAACTACTGTATGTTCTCTGTCATTCTCGATGTGCTGGAGGAGTTTAAGCTTATAAATAAAAATATGGTTCATGGCAGGCTAGAGCTAATCCCTGCCGCAGAGAAAGTCGATTTCACGAAATCAATAATTCTCGAAAGACTTAGCAAAATATAATCTGAAAGGAGCCGATTGCAAATGGTATATACAATAGATATATTAATTGAGAAGATTAATTCATGCGAAAAAACCTACGACCTCGATAAGGTTATTGCTGCTTATGAGCTTGCGAATAAAGCGCATGAGGGACAGTTTCGCAGCTCAGGCGAACCGTACATATCGCATCCAGTTGCGGTAGCCTATATACTTCTGGATTTTTTCATGGATACCGATACCATTGTTTCGGCACTTTTACATGATGTGGTGGAGGATACCAGTGTTTCGCTGGAAACTCTCCGTAAAAAATTCGGGAACGATGTAGCACTACTAGTTGATGGTGTTACGAAAATCGGTCTTGTTCCCCTTAACACAAAGGAAGAACAGCACGCCGAGAATATCCGTAAAATTCTTATGGCTATGTCTAAGGATATACGTGTAATAATTATTAAGCTTGCCGATAGGCTCCACAATATGCGAACGCTGGATTTCAGAACCCCCGAAAAACAACGCAACACATCACTTGAAACCATGAGTTTTTATGCTCCTATAGCGCACAGGCTTGGTATGAGCGACGTTAAGGAGGAGATGGAGGACCTTTCGCTCAGATATCTTGACCCTTACGGCTTCAAGGCTATTGAGGAGCAGCTTTATTTAAGAAAAGAACAGCGTGAAAGCTTTATCGAAATGATAAAGGGACGTATTATGGGCAGAATAAATGTTATTAATCCGCCGCCTATTATCGAGGGACGTGTCAAGAGCATTTATAGTATTTATAAAAAAGTATATGTAAACGGCAAAAGCTTCGATGAGATTTATGACGTTTACGCCGTTAGAATAATTGTCCATACCGAAACCGAGTGCTATAATGTGCTTGGCATAATTCATGATATGTTCCGCCCCATACCTTATAGGTTTAAGGATTATATTTCCACCCCGAAGCCCAACCGTTACCAGTCGCTTCACACCACCGTTATAGGCAGAGAGGCTATACCCTTCGAGGTGCAAATCAGAACAGTAGACATGCATAACACCGCACAATACGGTGTAGCTGCCCACTGGAAATATAAGGCAGGCATCAGCGGTAAGGTTACAGGCGAGAAGCGTTTCGACTGGATACGGCAAATACTTGAGCAGCAGCAGGAGGCTGACGATGTTGAACAAATAACCGAGGCAATTAAAATTGACCTTGCGCCCGACGATGTATATGTTTTCACCCCAAAGGGCGATGTAATCACACTGCCGTTAGGCTCCACCGTAATAGACTTTGCTTATGCCATTCACACCCAAATCGGAAATAAAATGACTGGCGCAAAGGTCGGCGGACGAATGTTAAGCTTCAACTATGATCTTAAAACAGGTGAAATCGTTGACATAATGACGACAAACTCCGACGGCTACGGACCGAATAGAAACTGGCTGGATATAGTTAAAACTAACGAAGCCAAGGCTAAAATCCGTGCTTGGTTCAAGCGTGAACGCAGAGAGGAAAACATAGCCGAGGGTAAATTAACACTCGAAAAAGAGCTTAAGCGCAATAATATAGCCTACGATGAGGAATTTATAGAAAAAATCAGCGAACGTCAGCGTTTTGATGTGGTTGATGATTTTTACGCCGCAATAGGCTACGGCGGAGTGCAGATTTCAAAAATCATGCAGCGTATCAAGGAAGAATACCTTAAGGCTATCAGTCAAAAGGAAGAGCCAATAATTGATACAAACAGCCTCGTCTCAACCGAAATCGCCCGTAAGCAGTCAAAGGGTGTCATCGTTGAGGGGATAGACAACTGCCTTATCCGTTTTGCGCAGTGCTGTAATCCGCTGCCAGGTGACGATATAACAGGCTTTATCACCAGGGGCTATGGAGTATCAGTTCATAAAATGGACTGTGAAAATGCCATAAGCAGCCAGAAGGAAGCCACTAATGCAGAACGGTGGATTAAGGTTTCGTGGGCAAAAACAGAAGATGCATATTACAGAGCAACCATCGACATAATTGCAGAGGACAGAACTGCGCTTATCGCTGATATAACGACGACTATTTCAACCAGCCACATTCCGATAAGCGATGTAAACGCCCATAAACTCAAAAATGGCAATTCAAACCTCTCGATAACCGTCGAGGTAATAAGCACCGACCAGTTTAACGGACTGCTTGCCCGTATAAAGAAGGTACCTGGTGTCATAACAGCGGAAAGGACAGGCAAAGCATAGTGAAAGTTGAAAGAATGATAATCGGCGACCATCAGACCAACACCTATCTTCTTTATTCCGATAAAAATAACGTAATCATAATAGACCCCGCCGACAACGCAGGAGATATAATTAATGTAATACGAAAAAATGGCGCCACGATTAAGAAAATCCTGATTACACACGGTCATTACGACCATATAGGGGCCTGTGCCGATATCGTGGAACGGTATTACGCAGATGTTTATATCCACGAGAAGGATTACCCGATGATATCGGATTATCTGGCGGTGTTTCCGCGTGATAATTATTTTTTACAACGTTTTAGACCCACTAAAACAAAGAATTTTGTTAAATCGGGAGATATTATAACCCTTGACGACATTTACCTTGTTGTTCAGGAAATGCCTGGTCATACCGACGGTAGTGTTATGTATATATCGGAGGATATTATTTTTTCGGGCGACACCCTTTTTATGGGAACTGTCGGTGCAACCCAAAGCGAAGCCGATTTTGTTAAGCTAAAGCATTCGCTGAGCTGGCTTTTAACCTTAAAAAATGATTATGCCGTTCTGAGCGGTCATGGAAATCAAACCATGCTTTCAACTGAAATGAGCTTCAACCCTTATTTAAAATAAAATTTTCCATAAATTCTTACAGTAAAAATTTACACAACATAATATACATTAGTTTTCAAATACTATCAAGGACGATAATTTTCGTCTGGATTTAATGTCTTTGAAAGGATAGAAAACAATGAAAAAGTTAATAATTTCAGCATTTGCAGCTATGTCTGTCTTTGCTTTAGGTATTACAGCAAGCGCAGCTAATGGTGCCGGAAACGTGGTAAACGGTGCAGTAAACGGTGCTGGGCAGGTTGTAGAAGGCGTAGTTGAGGGTGCGGGCGAAATCGTAGGCGGTGTAGTAAACGGTGTCGGCGATGCGGTAGGCGGAGCGGTAAATGGTGCTGGCGAAGTGATTAATGGTGTAACCGATGGCACAAACGATACCACAAGGAAAACACCAGATGTTATTGCCCCTAACAACGCAAAAGACCGTGAGGATTTCCCGAACGACAATACAACAGAGAACATGGTTTTAGGCGCAGAGGACACAAAGAACCCTTCAACCGGTGTTGACCTCGTGAATGTAGCAGTAATGGGAATATCAGCAGTAGGTCTTGCGGGAGTAGCAGCAAGCCTTAAGAAACGCAAATAACCGATAGACAAACGAATACCTCTTTTATCAGATAAAATTTGATATAAGAGGTATTTTTATGTTATTTCCTGTTAATCGATTTTTAATTTATCACTTGGGTGTATAATCTTCACAGCAGGCTCTGATGAAATATAAAGCTCCTCTGTTTCAAGCTGCGCCTCCTCTAAAATATTTATAGCTTTGGTAACCGCTCCAAACAGTGTTATACTAATCCTAGATAGAAATGATTAAAAAATCAATCAAAAGTCTTGCATATAAGGACTTTGTGCAGATTTTTTACAATCATTTCAGAATAGGATTAGTATTATATACATTTCCTTATAATCTGGCATAAAATCATCTCCTTATATTAATATAGATATTATAGGACATTTTGTCCTATTTGACAATAGTACGTATTGTCCTATATTATAATTGTATGGGGTGATAATATGAACTTAAGAATAAAGGATATGCGAGAGGACCGAGACCTTACTCAAAAACAAATCGCAGAATACTTAATATGTGACCAATCACTATATTCAAAATACGAGCGGGGTGAAAGAGATATTCCCCTCGTCCTTATCGATAAGCTTGCCGATTATTACAAAACCAGCATTGACTACCTAGTCGGACGCACAAGCGTAATCAAACCATACAACAAGTAATCTACATAAAAAAGGCGACTATCACCTAGATAGCCGCCTTTTTCTTACTCACCTAATTAACATAGCTATAAATCTCTTTATTCGCAGTCGTAGGTGTAACACCCTTCAACTTGAAAAGCTGGGAAACTGTTACAAACTGATACCCTTCTTCTAAAAGCTTAGGGATTACTGTATCGATTGCCTCTACCGTTTTGCTGTTACCCTCAGAATCGTGGAGCAGATAAATAATGCCGTCTTTAGCCGCCTTGAGCATTTTTTCTATACGTTGTTCGGCAGTCACAGTGTCGAGATAGTCCTCGCAGCCAATGCCGCAAATAAACGGTAAATCTATCGCCTCATACATGGTGTCATTAACCGCAATATAAGGAGGACGGAAAAACTTCGGCTGCGCGCCTGTAATTTTAGCAATTTTATCGGAGGTAGAAGTAATCTCGTCGATTATATCCTCCTTCGTCATCTTGTTCATGTAGGAATGTGTCTTAGAATGGTTGTTTATCTCACAACCCATCATAAGAGTTCTCCTCATAACATCAACCGTTTTGGAGCCGACGTTATTACCGATAAGGAAGAACGAGCCTGTAACACCATATTTTTCTAGCACATCAAGCACATCATTAGTTGTCGTGTTGTTAGGACCGTCATCAAAGGTCAAAGCCACCATTGGTTTACTCGGGTCAAGACCCTTTATGATATAATCAACATCAATAAATTCTGCAAGCTTATTCGCAGCTTTATAATGTGTAATTCCCGTGGGGTGCCAGTCTGCTGCATATCCGTCAGCTTGAACCTGCACATCAAACTTAAAGGTCTTGATATTACTATCGCCGGTCTCTGCTGTATATTCGCTTACAGCAGTTTCAATCGACGAGAAGAGCCTGTCTCCCATTATTCCTAACGTGCAGTAAATCTCCGCATTCGGGTTTTTACTTCTGACGCTCTTTATAAATTCTATGTATGCATCCTTATATTCCTGCTCTCTATCAGCTTTGCCCTGGCAGTAGCTGTCGTCGTTGGTGCCTAGGTTGATTACAACGATATCTGGCAGTCTGTTGAAATCCCACTGAGTAGCCGCTGCATCGGGATTGTTATATGAAAAGCCCACCTTATCATAATATTGCAATACAGTCTGCTCGGAAATCTTCTTATCAGAGGTATAACCCGAAATTATTCCATATCCGCTAAAGGAAACCATGCTGTAATCAGCATCGAGAAGCTTTGCCACATTATAAGCATACGCACGGGTAACATCCTCTGTTGATGTTTTAAAGTGATTTTCTTTAACCTCGTCGTCCACGCCATAACCGCAGGTAATTGAGTCACCTATAAACTCAACCAGCATATCCTTATTCGCAGTCGGTGCAATTTCACCCCCGTCAACCGTAATACTTTCGATGCCAAAGGTTGACATTGCACTTTCAGACAGCTTGATAATCCTTACAGTGACGTCTTTTCCCTCGTCCCCCGCAATATCATACACACGGTCCTTTTCGCTGAGCATATCGTCAACAATGCGCTTACCATCTGCATAAATGCCTATTCTAACACAATTATCACTGGTGTTACTTGCTGCATTGTCACCGACAACCTTAATTGCCGCACTTTTGCCCTTAAAAGTAAACTCCACTCCGGCACCCGAATAAGCACACCAAAGCACATCATCTTTTAACCATGTGCGTCCGATAAGCTTAACCTTCTCGGCGTTTAAAGCTTTATAAGTTCCCATTTCGTCAACCTCGCTGTTAATTAATTTTTCTGTGCCGTCTGTTTTTATAGCACCTTCGGTACTTGATTCCCTGTTTGTTTTCTCGGTTTCAGGTGTCTGACAGCCCGACACGCCAACCAGAATAACTGCACTAAGTAAAATAGATATAAATTTTTTCATACTTCTCCTTAACATAACACTAATATACTAAATATAATATAGTATTTTTTCTAATGTGTCAACTATAAAATCACCTCCGATATAAAATATCGGAGGTGATTAATTATTCGTCTTTTTATTCCTCTCCGCCCAACCCCTCAGGATAGAAAGCACCAACTGATTTAACGTAATCCCCTGCTCTTTTGCGGTGCTGTTTAACTTTTCCTTCAATTCCTCGGGTGGTCTTATTGTCATTATTTTATCCACACCCATCACCGTGCCATTTCCGCACATTATCACTAGCAAATAAAATTTCAAGCCCCAGATTAACAGACAAAATGCTCTTTATTTTTTTAGCATCACTTAATGTGAAGCTCGATTTACCGGTAAATTTTTAAGACAAAGCAGATGGCGTTGTGCCAAGCTTGCCTGCTAATTCCTTCTTAGTCATTCTCTTTCGCATTAACTCGGCTTCAAGGTTTTTATACATATAAGCGCACACCTCTTTTTTACTAATTTTCGTATTTTAAAATCAGTATATATTATTTTTCGTATTTTGTCAACACTTTCCATCTAATGTATTTGAATTTTCGTAAATATCCTATTGTTTTTTTCGTTTTCGTATGGTATTATGTTAACAAAGAGGGAGTTGCGTTAATATGATTGAGTTGGAATTAAAGGACATTATACTATCTAAATATAAAAGCATTAGAGATTTTGCAATTAACGTGAATTTGCCCTATACAACGGTTGATAGTATTTTAAAACGCGGTGTTGATAAAGCGAATATTATTAATATAATAAGTATTTGCCGAGCCTTAAACCTTGACGTAGACGCATTAGCCGACGGTAAAATCGAAGAAAAGGCAGTAAAAAGCAACTACGATTTAACAAACGAGGAGCACAACTTATTAAAGCTATTCCGAACCCTCCCGCCCGAAGGGAAAACAGCAGTGCGAATTATCCTCGAGTACGAAAATATTCGAGCCGAAAACGTAAAAACCCCCTGACAATTGTGAGGGGGGTATAACTTCGTTCGGCACGGATTTTTTGGTGGGAGCGGGTGGTATTCTCTGTCCGAATCCTTCCTCGCACCCATGTCATAAAAAAAGTCCATACCTCACTTCGTTCGGTACGGATTTTTTTATGGTGGGAGCGGGTGGATTCGGACCACCGAAGCGAAACGCAACAGATTTACAGGCGACGAAATCGCAGATTGTAACTCAAAACTCGAAGTCTGATTTGCTCATCAGAGCGGCAGCTCTAAATATTTGAATTACAAAAGCAGGGTTTAAACACCCTGCTTTACTTCGTTTATAACTGGTTCTTGTATTTCTTCCTTAATTCCGACAGCGTTCATAATCTGTATACGCAGTTCATCATCCTTCCATAATCTCAAATGCATTATTTTTAATCCAACATGACCGAATACCTTATCAACGAAATCATCACGCTCAATTCGTTTTTGTTGATTGTGTGAAGCATCATCAACTTCAATTATTAGAACAGGCTTAAAAGCTTTGTCAACAAGTATGAAATCAACGTGCTTTGCTTTTATGTAATTGAACCAGCGGATATAATGGGGAGTGTCCTTCGGAACTTGCACAAGGTCAGCAATACGCATTTTTGAGAATATAGTTAAATCAAATTCATCAGCTATTCTCTTAAGCGAAGCATAGAATTTACCTTCTTTATTATTAAAGACAGAATTAACCTTATAATAAGGCAAGCTGTCTTTTTTAATTTCTTCAATTATCTCAGTGGGTTTTTCGGTAATAACATTTTCAGTTAATTGATTAAACTCTGCTTTATTTGTATTGGACTTAGATGAATTTCCTTGACTTGGTTTTTTAATAATCAAATATATAAGTATAATTATTGCAAAAACAATAATAGCTATAAACAAAAAAGCAAGTAACATATATGTAAACGGCGAAAACATATTTGGTAGTGAGTTATTAATTGCATCGGCAATAATGCTTGAGGATTTAACGGATTCTGTCGCTGATAGTAAAAACATGATGTCACTCCTAAAATATGTAATTCATTAAAGTTTTACCAAGACAGGCTTATTCCCTTGCCTTTTTCCATGATTATGTAATTCGATAATATAAGCTTGTCTACCAAAATGAATGCAACAAGCAAAGCGATTATTATTAGCATTGCAATTATGATATATTTTTGATGTCTCAATTTCTTTTGCTCTTTGGTTTCGTATCCTCTGTCTTTTTTCATATATACCTCTTTAACTTAAATACTTTATTTTCTATAATTTTGATTTAATCTTTGTATATGTTGATTTTTTATATTCGGATCTACATTGGTTAAAGGTTGTAATCTATCATAAATATAGTCAACCTGCTGTAGATTAAAATTAAAAGAGCCATCCTCAGCTCGCCATTTGATTTTATTAATTAAGTAATCACGGTTTAAGATTAGGCGATTATATGTATCTTCGGGGACTTTTTTTAACACACATCTTTGACTAAAAACTATATATGACATGAATTTTTCTTTTTCAATTCCAAGATATTTTGATAAAGCATTTATATGTGTATTATTCTGCATAATTGGATTATAAAAACTTGTTTTAGAACCACCTTTTAAGCATTGAGTCCAATTCTTATTTTTTTCACTACCGAATATCCAACCGCTATAATTCTTGCTTTCGATAACAAATATATAGCTTGAATGTATCATAATAAGGTCTATTTCAGTATATTTCCCATCAGATATTGGAACATATACATTTTTTAGTACTCTTCTATAACCATTAATAGAAGCGCTATAAAGTTTTTCCTCGGTTAGCTCTTCTCCGTATTCGCCAACGGTTTGTAAACCAAAAAACAACTTGAAAAATCCCATGATAACTCCTAAACTGATTTTTTATCACATGGTGCGCTGTTGTCAATTTTATATCTGCCAACTAATATATCAATTGATACACGGTAAAAGTTTGCTAAATCAATAAGCATTTGTATGTCTGGTTCTCTATCCCCGTTTTCATAATGTGAATATGTAGGTTGAGATATTTTCAATGATTGAGCGACCTGCATTTGAGATAAGCCACGCTCATTTCTTAAATTTTTTAATATAATTGCCAAATCAGTAATGCAAATCACCTTCTTTATTAATTATTATAAATGTTAATAAATAAATAATCAATAACAGTTTCGGTTATATATAACACATCGTTATATTTAGTCGCGCTTGAAATCTATACAAAAAAGCAATGTTTTCGTCCAAACAGCCGATTTAAAAGCCTTTAATTGTGCATTTAACATAAATGCAAGTATTTCGTTTTGTTATATTTGCCAATATACAATTATAACAAATTGTTATATAATGATATCTAGCGATAGCTATATCTAAAATAATCAAGCACATAAAGCTTGTTTATATAAAAAACCATAACGAAAGGAAAAAATCATGGAAAACGTAATTTCGATAGCAATAGCAATATGGATATGTTATACATCGATCTACACGGTATCTGACAAGTTCGTAAAATTTATACGATTTATCAGAGCAAAGAAAAAAGCTGTAATAACTGAACCAATTATTGAACAAACAGAACAGGAGGTAATAACAAATGAACAGCTTTAAAAAGACTTATATGGTAACTGGTTACGGTCAATCGAAGGAAAAGAAAGAAGATTATTCGTCAGCATGCAGAGTTAAGATAGCAAATGACGGCACTTGGGGATATATAGACATGAAAGAAAGAATTTTCCTTCCTTATATCGCTTCAATCGGAACCGTAGTGGAAACGGAAGAAACAATAACGGTCAGCTAATATGGAAACGAACGAAATACTAACAACTTTATTGAGCATTGATACTTCGCTGAAATACATAATCAGCATAGCGTTATTTGTCTTAATTTGTTTCTGCTTATGGAAAGCTATTAATTGGTTTTTTAGCCGTTAATATAAAGAACAAAAAGAAAGGAGAACAGTATGGATCCCGTAACAGCTTCAACCTTTGCTTTAGACCTTAGTGGTGTTGATTTTACTATCGTGCTACAGCAATTACAGGCAATCTTACCAACGGTGCTTCCCGTCATGCTTATGATGTCAGGCTTTTATAAAGGCTTATCATTGCTGAAAGAAGCAATCCGCTAAACATAGAGAGGGTTTCAACCCTCTCTAACTTTTTAAAGGAGGAAAGCAAGTGTTAAAAAAGATTATCGCCGTTGTTATGGCTGTTATATTAACCATGGCTACAACGGCTTTACATATATTCGCAATTGATTACGATAAAACATCGCTTCTTATCGTCCGTGAAATAGGCAGAAACGTGTTCCAATCTTACAAAATGCTTTTAGATGCAGGCATATTCACAGATGATGAAAAAGAAATGGTTGACGAAATAGTTAAGCTTAAAGTCGAGGATATAATAAGCTTTCCCGATATAGAAAGCAGTCCTTTCAATATAACCGTAGACGGCAACAATATATCGGCAAGCCTTAGAAGCGGTTATAGCTTCGATAACTCGGCAATAGAGCTTGTAGTTAGAGCAATGATACCAGTTATAAATGAGTTCGGCGCCGTGACAAATTTCTTACTTGCTGGTGACAAGGTATCAATCAAATATGACAAGTACAAGGCTATGATAGACAAATGTTATGAGTCCGCCGTATCAACCGTGCATGACTCAAGCTCTGGCGGTGAACATGGCGGAGGTGGTCGAAGCTTCGGAACCGACAGCGATGGCAATAGAACAATAATTGAGAATAAAGGTAATTATATAAATATAGGCGGTTATAACTTCGCAATAAAGAACTTAGGAAGACTATATGAAAGTGATTTAAGAAAAATTGTAACTAAAAATCCAAATGTAAAGCGAGGAAATGAATGTTATAGGCTAGTTCCTTTTTTCATGTTTAATAATGAGTTATATATTATGAGCTATCGGGAGCATTTTTATAATGATTCTTCTGGTTCTGGTTATGAACTAGGGTTAGTTTTTCAAATTAGTTGGAGTAGCGAAATAACTATAATGACTACCATGTCAATGTTAGGAAATTTAGTTATGTTTGAAAATAACAAAGACGATTTTTTATATACAATATATGAAGAAAAATATCATGAAAATTTAAAAACTAATACATATATAAGTTTATTTACAAATTATAACAAGGCTATAAATACTCGTATATCTCCAAATTGCATAAGAATTCCAGATAACAAACTATTTGATATGATGGAATTAACAGGGGGTGTTTATCCTGTTATTAGTTATATTGAAGTGCCAGAGGATTTAAAAACAACTATTGGATATAACTTTGATGAATTGATATTAAAAGTTGTGAATGACAATATTGCACCTGTAACCGATGAAGTCTCTGAAACATTCACTCTTACCAAATCAGAAACCGAACAAATGATTGACGACGCCATAAAGAATGCCAAAGTTACCGATAACCCAGTAATTACAATAGGCGATGAGGGTATTGAGACGGTTGATGATGTGCCAATTGAGAACATTAAGAACACCGACATTGACATCGATATCGAAGATAATGATATCAATAATAACTGGATATTTAGTTTTATCAAAGCCATTTTTGTCCCACAAGCGAATTACTTCGACAATAAGGTATCAGGACTTAAACAAAGCTTAGATGAGAAGCTTCCGTTTATCGAAGATGTAAAAGCTATGTTAAGCGGATTGTTTAATGATATATCAGAGCTTGACACTGATGCACAGTACTTCACCATTAATAATGCTAAAGGCTCGGTCAGTGATGTTCTTGAAAATAATCTTTATGAAGATGCCATTTCGTCAATCCATAGTTCCAGCACTGGCGGTGACCATGGCGGAGGTGGTCGAGTATTCAGCGTTCAAAGTGCAGAAGTTTATTCATCAGACTTTGCCGTATTAGAGGACGACACCAAGCCTAGTATAAGCGTATTTAATAGCTCTACCACTGACGGCGGGCACGGCGGAAGTGGTAGAGAATTTGACACCAAAGAACAGAGTGAATTATTCTATGAAAACTTGGCAAAACAGGTCGGAAATATAAAATTTATTGATTTTTCTATATTCGGGAAATATATAAAAATTGTCCACTTAATCATAATTTTTGTAGCTTACTATAAATTCTTTCGCCGTCTGGTAAAGAAAGTTCCCGAAGTTTTAGGGGGTATACCTTAATGATTTTGAAAATGATAATAGATGTATTTATGAAAGCTCCAGAGCTTTTATTACAGCTTATACCAGTTATTGACTTAATAATTCCAAAAGAGGTATTCAATATCTTTAGTTTTATTTTTAACGGTATAGGCTATCTTTTGCCTGTAAAGGCTCTTTTACCTATCTTAATCACAGATATTTCACTTGATTTTCTACGAATAGCATTTGCGTTAATAATAAGAATTAAATCATTTATACCGACGATGGGAGCTTAACATGGAAATTATTTATATAATACTTTACATAATTTCAGGCTTCATAGCCGTTCTTATATTATCGTTCTTAATTAACTTCCTGCTTGCTCTGAAGAAGAACAAAAGACTGCCTTATAGAAGAAATAAGGTTAAGAAAGAAAAGTTCTTAAAACGCATTTTTATAGACTTCCCACGGCAATTTTGGATTGATAAATACAATAAGCCGAAGGATTATTTTGATATGTACGGACTTCATCTTATTTGCGGTCAGCAGGGAAGCGGAAAAACAACCGCTTTAACTGAAATGCTTCTGAGGTTAAAGGTACAGTACCCAAAAGTAAAGATTTCGACTAACTACAATTACAAGTACCAAGACAGCGAAATAACAAATTGGAAAGATATAGTATTTAGCGAAAACGGCATATATGGCAAAATCGAAGTTATAGATGAAATTCAAAACTGGTTCAACAGCCTACAATCTAAAGATTTCCCTATTGAAATGATTACTGAAATATCACAGCAACGCAAGCAAAAGAAGATAATCGTAGGCACATCACAGGTATTTCAAAGGGTAGCCAAGCCTATTAGAGAACAGGTCAATTATTTATATGAGCCTATAACTATACTAGGTTGTTTAACTATTGTAAGGGTTACTAAGCCGAAAATGGACGAGGACGGCAAAGTCGTAAAGAAAAATCATCATAAGATTTACTTTTTCGTTCATAGCAAGCAGATAAGGGAAAGCTTCGACACTTACAAGAAAATCGAGAAGATGTCAACCGAGGGCTTCTGCCCAAGGCAAGAGTTGACATCAAATGCCGCTGTAATAGTCGCCTCCGACGGAAGCCGTCGAGGCGGCTTGCTCGGACGTAAGAAATAAAGAAAGGATAAATATATAATGGATTTAGAGTTTCGTGAATTAATAATGGCTACTTTCACCTTTTTGTTTTTATTTGCTTCAATGAGTTTAGCAATTAGATTACAAGATATTATTGAGGTTTATGAAAATAACGAGCATAAATGCTGTTGTG
>JAVBPL010000031.1:0-5400 GCA_031549645.1 Ruminiclostridium sp.
GTCAATACCCTGTTTCTCTGCATATTCGGTAAAGCATTTAGCGAAAAGATATATAAATGCTGGCGAACTGCCGTTTATACAAATAATCTCATTCATCTTATCAGGAGGCACAATCTCCGAAATACCACAGCTTTCAATTACGCTCCTCGCAAAAGCAAATTCACTCTCCGAAACCCTGTCATTATGCGTAATTGCACTGGCACCAAGACCAATCATCATAGGTGTATTCGGCATCACCTGCACTATCTTAACATTAGAATTTGTTAATTGCGTGATGCTTTGGAGAGAAATTCCAGCACAAATCGAGATTATTACAGTTTCATCGGTTAAAAAATCCTTGACCCTACCAAGCACCTCAGCGACCTGCTGGGGCTTTACAGAAAGGAGAACGTATTTAGAAGCCTTTACCACATCAGCCTCGCTAAGATAAAACCTAACTCCCAGTTCACCTAAAACGCTCGCTTTTGTCATATCAATATCATAAGCAAATATTTCGACATTTTTCGATGAAACAGAGCCAAGAAACCCTTTCAAAAGCGCCATTCCCATGTTTCCAACACCAATAAATCCCAAAGAAGTCATGTAGGTCGTCTCCTCTCAAAAATTCTTCCGTAAGCAAGCTTAATTGGTATCAGCACCACGCAAAGCAGTACGATATCGATTGGAAGCTCAACTATGTTTTTCGTAAATCTCGACAATATGAACAAAAAAACCGATTCGTAAGTTTTACCCGCAAATCCCAGAAAATACAGCGCAGATGTGTTAAAAATCAAATGGCTCACTACCACCACTATCGTCTGGGAAATAATAATACGAGTGTTCTGCTTAATACCCTTTTTAACCTCATAACCGTATAAAAAAACGCCGTAGACGAGTCCCTCAAACATCGCTATGAGAGTAAAAATAAAGATAAGTCCGTTCCCCTGAAGTGCCGCGCCCAAAATATCGCAGGGAATGGCGGCAAGCATAGCTGGAATAGGTCCATAAAGCATACCAATCGCTGCAAGTGCCAGAAACGCAAAATTGATCTTGAGAAAACCCATGTTTATTGATACAAACACCTCAAGAACGATGTAAAGTGCAATCAGCACCCCAGTCATAGCAAGACACCGAACATCACTAAGCTCCTTTAGGGAGCGCCTGAATAAAGATTTTATAGCCATTATTAACTCCTCCTTCCGCCTTACATAAATAAAAGATGAGTCAATAACGGCTATTCTTTTTTATTATGTACAGCGAGATGCGAAAAACAAATCGTGAGCTGTACCACTCCCTAAAATCATTTTATCTAGGAACAGTATTAGCTACTTCGTCCGTGCGGCAACTCTCCGTCCTCACGGCACTGCATATCGGAACAAATCCAATATAACGCTTATTTTTCTACTCTGTAATCATTGTTTATTTAGCTTCGAATTAGAAGCTGATTTCACCCGCGATGCGGTATAAATCCTCTGGGAAAGGTTTTTTCATCGATAAAGCCTCTTGAATATCGTAATCAACCACAATGCCGTTTTTCATTCCTACAACCTTGTTCTGACAGCCCTTTGCAAGTAGTTCGACCGCATAATGTCCCATTACGCTGGCATTAACTCTGTCACGAACGGTAGGTGAGCCGCCTCTTTGAACATGTCCAAGAATAGTCGCACGGCTCTCAACGCCCGTTGCCTGTTCGATTTTCTTAGCGATATCCTGCGAATTACCGATACCCTCTGAAACCACCACGATGAAGTGATGTTTACCAGTGGTTTGAGTATTCTTTATTCTGTTAATCAGTTCATCAACTGTGAAAGGAATTTCCTTCGTAATGATGTATGTAGCACCACAGGCAATACCTGTATTTACCGCAATATAACCTGCATTATGTCCCATAACCTCAACAACCGAGCATCTATCATGCGACTGGGTTGTATCACGAAGCTTATCTACAAGCTCCATTGCAGTGTTCATAGCCGTATCATAACCGATAGTATACTCCGTTGCGGCAATATCGTTGTCGATAGTACCAGGAAGTGCCACACAAGGAATACCTCTAGCGGATAAATCAGCAGCTCCTCTGAAGGAACCGTCACCGCCGATAACCACAATACCCTCGATACCTTCACGGATACAGGTAGCCTTTGCCTTTTGAAGCCCTTCTTCATAACGAAACTCGTCACATCTTGCTGTATAAAGCATTGTTCCGCCACGCTGAATTATATCTGAAACCCGTCTAACGGTAAGCTTTTCTATCTCACCCTTTATAAGTCCATTGTACCCTCTGTAAATGCCTACAACCTCCATGCCCTTTTGGAGTGCCGTTCTCGTTACGGAACGAATTGCCGCATTCATGCCCGGGGCATCACCGCCGCTGGTTAAAACTCCTATTTTTTTCATCATGTAACCGTCCCCTCTTTTAATACCGCTTAACCTAAAATAAACCTAGTTGTATCGTTACTTTTTTATAATCTATCATGCGTATATAATACACCGAATTACTTAAAACGTCAATAGTTTAAATAAAACTTAAGTTATTTTACTTTAATATTTGCTTTTCCGCATAATTTCTCAAGCTCATTGACGAGTTCCTTTGTGATATTTACCCCATTAATATTCTTTGGAATTGTAACATCGCGCGTATCTGAAAAGCAAATACGCACCTTATCAGCACCTGTATGCTTTTCCAATATAGGCATAAGTCTCATCAGCTTATAGTTATCATCTGAGGCTATGTTTATATAAAGCGTATCAAAGGTAATCGGAGTAACAGTATCGCTTTTTTCAATAGTCTTTATGATAATCTTGGCATCTTCCTCATCTTTTAACGAAATAGTCCCATGAATAACAAAAATTTCTGCGGTATCAAGCCTAGCGGCAATTTTTTCGTATACGTCATTGAATAAAATACCCTCGATATTCCCAGTCGCATCTTCAAATTCCGCAAAACACATAGTCTTACCCGATTTGGTGACAAACTGCTTTTTTGTAATCAGCATTGCAATTATCTTAACACTGGAGCCGTCTGAAAAGCCATCGACCTTCTCGGCGGCAGAGGTAATGATTTTATTAACGTTCATGTATCCATTAAGACGTGAATAATGACTATACTTGTCGACAGGATGCCCCGAAATATATATACCCAAACACTCTTTTTCCATCTGAAGAAGCTGAAAATGCACAAATTCGTCAACCACAGGCATTTCATAATCATCAACCTGCTCATCGCTGGGGAGTAAGCCGAATAAATCAAGCTGTCCCTCGATATTACGGTTTTTACCAGCAGAAAGCTTGTCTGTTATCATTTCATAAGCCATAAACATTGATCGCCTGCTGTGTCCGAGACAATCAAACGCACCCGATTTTATTAATGCCTCAATAGCTCTCTTATTAAGCTCTCTCCCCATCAGCCGCTTGCAAAAGTCATAAAGCGAGGTGAAATCCCCATTTCTCCTCTCCTCGATAATGGCATTAATAATACCATGTCCAAGGTTTTTAACAGCGAGAAGTCCAAAACGTATACCCTCCGCCTCGACAGAAAATTCAAGCATACTTTTGTTGACATCAGGCGGTAATATTTTAATTCCGTATCTCGTAATTTCGGAAATATACTCAATCAGCTTCCCGGTACTATCAAGAACGCTAGTCATAAGCTGTGTCATATATTCCTTAAAATAATAACATCTAAGATATGCCGTCTGATACGAAAGATAGGCATAAGCGGCGGCATGGCTCTTATTAAACGCATAGGTCGCAAAGCCGCTCAGCTCATCAAAAATCTCCGATGCAGCCTCCTCCGAAACGCCATTAATAATAGCTCCGTCTATAAACGATTGACGTTCCTTTTCCATAACATCTTTCTTTTTTTTAGACATCGCACGACGCACAAGGTCGGCTCTGCCATACGAAAATCCCGCTAGCACACGGCAAATCTGCATTACCTGCTCCTGATACACAATACAGCCGTAGGTAACCGATAATATATCCTCAAGGAGCGGGTGCTTATAACTGATTTTATGCGGATTATGACGGTTCTCGATGTACTTTGGGATAGAGCCCATCGGCCCAGGACGATAAAGTGAAATCGTAGCAATCAAATCCTCAAGACAGGTCGGCACTAACTTCGACAAAACAGCGGTCATACCAGCACTTTCAAACTGGAACACACCGCTTGTCCCACCCTTAGTCAGCATATCATAAACCTTGCTGTCAAGCTCATCAACGTTATGAATATCGACACCTACCATTTTGGCAGTCTTGTCAATAACTGTCAGATACCTAAGCCCGAGGAAATCCATCTTAAGTAGCCCAAGCCGTTCAAGCGTCCCCATTGTGTACTGCGTAACCACATCATTATCGTTCTTCTGAAGCGGCACATATTCATAAACGGGCTCCCGTGTTATAACAATACCAGCGGCATGAACCGAAGCATGCCGTGGCATACCCTCGATTTTTCGTGCTGTCTCAATAAGCGACGCAACCTTTTCATCTTCCGCCATCATTTCACGAAGCTGTTTTTGCTCTTTTATAGATCTCTCTAAACTCGAATTCATACTGAAAGGAATTTGCTTAGCCACGCTATCAACCTTTGCGTAGGATAGCCCCATTGCACGACCAGCATCTCTAATCGCACTGCGGGCCGCCATTGTACCGAAGGTAATAATCTGTGCAACATGGTCTCTGCCGTATTTCGCCGCCACATAATCAATGACTTCCTGCCGCCTCTGATAACAAAAATCTATATCAAAGTCAGGCATACTAACCCTTTCAGGATTTAAAAACCTCTCAAACAGCAAGCCAAAGCGTATCGGGTCCATAGCAGTAATTCCCAGTGCATAAGCGCAGATACTACCCACACCCGAACCCCTACCAGGGCCTACGGGAATATCATTTTTTCTCGCATAATTAATAAAATCCGCAACAATCAGAAAATAGTCCACAAACCCCATTTTTTCGATTATTGTCATCTCATAATTAGCTCTTTCGATAACCTCATCATCAGGTTTTTCACCGTATAATCTACGAAGCCCTCTATCAACCTCGTCACAAAAATATTTAACATTATCATTAACATTTTGAATTTTATAATACGGTAGCCTAAGCACCCCAAACTCAAAAGTAACATTACACCTATCGGCAATTTTCCGAGTGTTGGCAATAGCCTCAGGCTTAAATAAAGCCGCCATTTCCTCCTCGGATTTTAAATAAAATTCATCGGTTTCAAATGCAAATCCCGACTTATCATTAATCGTCGTATTCGTTGCAATCGCCGTCAGAACCTTTTGAACAGGTGCATCTTTTTTCGTTAGATAATGTGCATCATTGGTAGCCACAAGTCCTACACCCGTCTGCTCCGAAATCCGATACAAAAAAGGAAGTATTTCCTTCTGGTGCCTTAGTCCATGGTCCTGCACCTCTATAAAGTAG
>JAVBPL010000140.1:0-4696 GCA_031549645.1 Ruminiclostridium sp.
AGCTGGGTTGTGATTGATGTTTCGGATACTTTAAGAATTTTTGCAATTTCAGACACAGAATATCCCTCATAGTAATAAAGATAAATAACGGCTCTGTATTTAGGCTTAAGCCGCATTATGTATTCCTTTAATGTCTGCTCATCCTCGTTAAAATTTTCGGTGTATGATGTGTTTTCGCCTATGTCCGTCCGCCTTTTGCTCCATGCTGTTTTAGAAAGGTTCTTACATTCATTAATCGCCATTCTGATTATAAATGCCTTCTCATGCTCACAATCTCGAAATTCACGTTTACTGCGAAACAGCTTTAGAAATACCTCCTGCGTAACATCATCAGCATCAAATCGGCTCCCACTATAGCTGAAAGCAATTCTGTATACCATAACCCTATATTTTTTGCTAAGCTCAATTAATTCTTGACCTGTTATTTTAATCAACTCCTTTTGAACTGCTACGCTCGAAAATACAGCATTGAGAGTGTAGCAGCGGTAGAACGTTCTATATACAACACAAGTGAAAAGCCCAAAATGTCACAAAATGATTTTACAACAGATTTTTACTTTATGCAAATAAAATATCCACCGACTACTTAAATCGGTGGATATAATCAATTTTAATTTAATATTTATCGTTGCTTGTTTCCTTAAACTCTCCTGAATATGCCTGTGAGAGTACCGCTTTGCCCTTAACGGAGCTTCCTGTATTTACACGAACGTTATCGTCAAGCTTAAAGCTTGATACATAAGCATACAGAGACTCAGACTGACCATTCATTTCTTCAGATGCCGCCGCAGAAACCTCTGCGCTTCGGCTGATTAATCCTACAACCTCACCTACCTGCTTAACACCTGTGTTAATTTCATTAACAACACGGGTTTGCTGTATTGAGGTTTCGGCTATTCGTTCCACGATTTGGCTGCTCTGGTTGATACCCGAAACGATTTCTGAAAGTGACTGCGAGGTGCTAGTTGCAATTTTTGCACCAAGCTCAGCCTTCTCAATCGAGTTCGCAATTAGGCTTGCTGTGCTCTTTGCGGCTTCTGCGCTCTTTGCCGCGAGGTTACGCACTTCCTCGGCAACTACCGCGAAGCCCTTACCGTGCTGACCTGCTCTTGCCGCTTCAACTGCGGCATTAAGTGCCAGGATATTCGTTTGGAATGCGATATCATCAATTACCTTGATTACCTTGCTGATGGAAGCACTAGCATCGTTAATCTGTTCGACTGCATCGAGCATCTGCTCCATCTGCTTTGAACCTACCTCGGCATTATCCTTTATAGTTGTGCCAAGCTGAGTTGCGCTGGAAGCCATATCGGCACTTTCCCTAATCTTTTCCGATACCTTATCGATAGACGAGCTTAACGACTCAACTGCCTCGGTTTGCTCTGTGGCACCCTGTGCAAGTCCCATAGCATTATCCGATACACCTCTCGAATGCTCTGCAATTTCGTTTGAAATGTCACAAATTTCGCCGAAGGTTGAATTAAGCTTCTGAACCATTCTGTTGAGTGATATATTCATATCATCATCTGGTGAAAGCTCCTTTACCTTAACAGTAAGGTCTCCGTGCGATATAATTTCCAAATCATCGCTGACAGTTTTCATGTGATTAACCATCTTCTTAAGCTCTTGCAACGACTCGGCAATTTCGTCCCTACCGTCTGAATATTTCCGCAGTTCTTTTAGCTCCTCGGGGGTAAAATCAAGCTTACCCTTTTCACCAATTTCAGCAATTAAGGATTTCATCGCTGAAAGCGGAGCAGTAATCGCTTTTATAATCAGCACCGCAACTACAATAATAATCAAACCGACAACCACAGAGACGATACCTAATAACAATAATGCCATTGAGGAATTACTGTCACTGACTTTTCTTAAATCAGCACTATGCGACTGACAAGCCGAAATGAGATTACTTAAATCGCTCTTAAGATCTGTATTAAGCACCTCAAAATCATGCAGAGTTATATCGATAAGGGTATCCAAATCCTTAGAATTTGCTGCACTTATAAGGCTGTTGACAACTCCTTGAACTGGACTGAAGCTACTCTCAAGGTCTATTATAACCTTCATTATTTCACTGTCGCTGTCAAACACCTTTGCCTCTTCATTAAGCTTAGTAAAGGAATTATTTATAGCTGTTATGCTGGTGTTTATTAAGCTGATGTTGTTTGTTATATAAGCATCGTCATTTGTTGTAACACCGATTGTAAGGTCGCGCACATTAACTCTGACAGTCGCAAAATCGTTTCTGATGCTATAAACAATATCCATTATATCAATAACCTCGTTGTTTATGTCCTTTATAGTATTGTTAAGCATATTAATTACACCAAATGAAACCGTACCTATTACCAAAAGCCCAATAATACTTATTGCCGTCAGCAAAAGCAGTTTTGCCCTAATTTTAAGATTTTTCATAATTAATTTTCCAAAATCCTCTCATAGTTTAATTTATCAAAATTAATGATAATACATATTTCATCAAAAGTGATTACTAAAATACGTTTTATTTTTTAATAAATTGTAAACATTGCTGTTTTCATCGTTTTTTATGCTGCTGGTAATTGTTTAACAAAAGTTAACAATATTGCCATTGATTTTTTCACGAATAAATAGTATAATAATACCTATTATAATTTAGGGGAACACTTGATGAATTACTTTAAATATGAGACTCACCTTCATACCTCCGAAGGTAGTGCCTGCGCAAAATCGACAGGTGCCAAAATGGTGGATTTTTATAAAGCTAACGGTTACAACGGCTTTGTGGTAACTGACCATTTTTTTAACGGGAACACGGCAGTTGATAGAAGTCTCCCGTGGGAGAAAAAAATTGACGATTTTTTTAAGGGCTATGAGAGTGCAAAAAAACGGGGTGACGAAGTAGATTTTGATGTTTTCTTTGGTTTTGAGTTTAATAATGAGGGTACGGAGTTCCTTATATATGGTCTGGACAGGCAATGGCTTAAAGATAATGAGATTATTATGTTTCTAGATACAGCGAAAGCACTTGATTTTATGAGGCGGGCGGGAGCGATGATTATACACGCACATCCTTTTAGGAAGGCTTCTTATATCCCAGCACTGCGTACCTTTCCTAAATTTACCGATGCGGTTGAGGTTTATAACGGCTGTAATCTCGATGCTTATAATCAGCAGGCAGAAGAATATGCTTTAACCTATAATCTTCCCTTTACATCAGGCAGCGATATACACAGTGTAGAAGGGCGTATTTGTGCAGGTATCTGCTTAAGTAAGCGTGCAAGTACCATAAATGACCTAATTTCGGCAATTTTGGAACAAAAATGTACTGTGATAGGCATAAATAATATTTAGTTTAAATGTAATTTTAGCGTTTTTTCTAAATTTTCATATATTTTTATAGCATTTTTGTTAAAAAATACAAAAAACACTTGTAATATATTTCCGTTTGTGATATAATTAACATAAAGCAAATATTACCATCAATTTACAGAAGGGATTGATACAATTTGGGAACAATAAATGACGGTCACCATCTTATCAAGGAGTTCCACAGCGGTGCATTAACTAAGGCTTACAACTTCTTTGGTTCACATATAGCTAGTATTAACGGAACCGACGGTGTTATTTTCAGAGTTTGGGCACCGAAAGCCACGAGTGTAAGTATAGTAGGTGATTTTAACCACTGGAACTCAGATGTCAACCGAATGAAAAAAATATCCGACACGGGCATTTGGGAGCTTTTTATAGCAGGGCTAAAGCAATATGATGCTTATAAATATGCTATCAAAACCCGAATGGGACAGACAAAGCTTAAAGCAGACCCATACGGCTATCACATGGAAACCCGTCCTAATACCGCCAGTAAAATCTATGATATATCGGGTTATAAGTGGAAGGATACACGCTGGACTAAGAAAATGCAGACGACTAGCCTTTATTCCTCACCGATAAATATTTATGAGCTACATATAGGCTCTTGGCTCCAGAAGGAAAACGAGGAATGGCTCTTTAATTACATGGAGCTTGCTGATAAGCTTATTCCATACGTTAAAAAAATGGGCTACACTCATATAGAGATGATGCCAATTGCCGAATTCCCTTTCGACGGCTCATGGGGATATCAGGGTATCGGTTATTATGCGCCGACCTCTCGTTTTGGAACACCGCATGACTTTATGCAGTTTATAGATTTTTGCCATCAGAACGATATCGGCGTAATTCTCGACTGGGTTCCTGCACATTTCCCGAAGGATGCGGCTGGCTTATATGAATTTGATGGCGAATGCTGCTACGAATATGATGATCCCTTAATGCGCGAGCATTATAGCTGGGGAACGCGTATATTCAACTGGGGTAAAAATGAGGTAATCAGCTTCCTTATTTCAAATGCACATTACTGGATTGACGAATACCACATTGACGGACTTCGTGTTGATGCAGTGGCATCAATGCTCTATCTTGATTATGACAGGAAAGAATGGCGCCCGAATTACAAGGGCGGACACGAAAATCTTGAGGCAGTAGCTTTTCTCCAGAGATTAAATTCGTCATTATTTAATGAAAAACCGAATATACTAATGATTGCAGAAGAAAGCACAGCTTGGCCGCTGGTTACAAAGCCTACCGATGTTGGCGGCTTGGGCTTCAACTTCAAATGGAATATGGGCTGGATGAACGATATGCTTTCGTATTTATCCATCAGCCCCGAATA
>JAVBPL010000132.1:0-5889 GCA_031549645.1 Ruminiclostridium sp.
TCTATACTAACAGCTTTGCGACGAGCGACTATTTTCCCATGCTGCCTTGGTTTTTCTTATTTCTTGCAGGCAGCGGATTTGGACAGCTTGCCGCAAAAAATATGCTGCCGAAATTCTTTTATAACCGTCATATAAAGTTTCTTGGTGCCGCAGGGCGGTATACAATCTGGATTTATCTTCTTCACCAGCCTGTTAGTATGCTGATACTAGGCTTGATATTCCGTTAAAGCAAGGTGGTTATATGATTAAAAACGCATTTAGGCTATATAAGAGGCATTTTGTAAAGCTTGTTTTGATTGCTGCTTTTGTAAGCTTTCTCACAAGTACGATTACTTACCTCATGGGGTATCTTGAAACGTTTATTTACGGATTTTTTCCCGATGTTTTTGATATGTATTCGGTTGATGTTTCAAATATTACGCTACCTGATATACTATCAAAGTTAACTAACAATTTTAGGCTTGATTTTGATTTATCAATATGGGCAGTTTCCGCGGGAATAGACGCTTTACGATGCGTAATATGCTCTCCTTTGCTTTTTAGCTTAACTTATGTGTCTGTAAGAGCTCTTAATAACGAAAACATCAAATTTAGAGATATATTTTACTTTTTTAAGCCAAAAATTCTAAGCAAGGCAATTCTTTTAGGTGTTTTTGTTAATTTATTCTCAATGCTTTTATCTGGTTACAAGGATATGTTTTGGACAGACAGAAATGTTTATTCGGTGCTTTATTTATTAGAAATCGTGATAAGAATAGGCTTTTTCCTTGCAGTTTATATCTTAATAAACGATAATGATATTAAGCTCGTCGAGCTAATTAAGAAGTCTGTGAGTAAAATTGAAGGAAATATTTTACGCTATATAGGCTTAAACATTTCGATAACTGTAGTTACGCTTTTAATAACATTCGTAATACAGCAATTTATTTCCCGAATAATACTTTATTATCCCCTTATATCTAATATAATAATCTTTATGGTGCTAGCGGTTATTACACCCCTTTTTAATCTTTTATACGGAGGCTTTGCAATGAATATTCTTGAACCTGAATTTATAATGGAAAACGACGATTACCAAGGAGATGATACAGATGATGTTGATTATTCGGTGCCAGATTATGTATGGAGCTTTTCCGCCGAAACTGAGAGTGTAAGCGATTTTGATGTTATAAAGGCACTGGAAAATTCCGAAATGCCTCCAGATATTAAAGACCATTTTGATGTAAAACGCTTCCTAAAAAAATCTATTAAGGCACTAGCACTAGATATCGAAAATTTTGAAAGCTATGCAGGCGGCAGGGAGGCTAGAAATACCAAGGATTTCGAGTTTGATGGCGAAATTAAAACCATGACACTTTCCATCTCACGTTTATCGGACTCCGCACCCTTTGTAATCACTTTTGAAATCCAGTCTTAAAACGCATTTTCGGCATTGACTTTTTAAGCAAATTTTGGTATGATATACTAGATATTTTTATATAAGGATTGGTAGAAAAACTATGAAATGGACAGGCCTCAACGAACTTCGTGAAAGCTATTTAAGCTTTTTTGAAAGCAAGGGACATCTTCGCCTTGACTCTGCATCACTTGTACCGCAAGGAGATAATTCAATTTTACTTATAAATGCTGGTATGACTCCGCTCAAGAAGTATTTCAAGGGACTTGAAACACCGCCTAGCAAACGTGCGACATCTTGTCAAAAGTGTATTCGCACCCCCGATATAGAAAACGTTGGCTTTACAGCAAGACACGGCACTTATTTTGAAATGCTCGGTAACTTTTCCTTCGGCGATTATTTCAAAAAAGAAGCCACCGCATGGGCGTGGGAGTATCTCACAAAGGTGCTTGAAATCCCCGAGGAGCTGCTTTGGATAACGATATACGATGAGGACGACGAGGCTGGCGATATATGGGCGAACGAGGTAGGAATTCCCCGTGAAAAAATAGTCAAAATGGGAAAAGCTGATAACTTCTGGGAACACGGAAGTGGTCCCTGCGGTCCATGCTCTGAAATCCATTTCGACAGAGGTCCCGAACATAGCTGCGGTAAACCCGACTGTAAACTAGGCTGCGAATGTGACCGCTATGTTGAAATATGGAACCTCGTATTCACACAGCTAGATAGCGATGGCAAGGGTAATTACACCCCTCTTGCAACTAAAAATATTGATACCGGTCTCGGACTTGAGAGACTGGCAGTTATCATGCAGGGCGTTAACAATCTATTTGAGGTTGACACCGTCCAGAATATAATGAAAAAAATCTGTTCTATTATAAACAAGGAATACAAAAAGGACGACAAAGAGGACGTTTCTATCCGCATCATGACCGACCATATCCGTTCCACAACCTTTATGGTTGCTGACGGGGTTCGCCCCTCAAATGAGGGCAGAGGCTATGTACTCCGCCGTCTGCTTCGCCGTGCGGCAAGACACGCTAGACTGCTTGGTTATGATAAGCCGTTTCTTTATCAGGTTTGCGATACTGTTATTGACGAAAATCTTTCAGCCTACCCAGAGCTTAACGAAAAACGCGAATACATCAAAAAGGTTATCCAAACCGAGGAAGAAAGCTTTGCAAAAACAATCGAAAAGGGCCTCCAAATCCTCTCCGACTTCACATCAAATATTTCTGCTGGCGGTGTACTTGACGGCGAAAGCGTATTCAAGCTTCATGACACTTATGGTTTCCCCCTCGATTTAACCCGTGAAATTTTGGCAGAAAAATCCATCGGAATTGATGAAGAAAAGTTCCGTGAGCTTATGAAAATACAAAAAGATACAGCCCGTTCTAATCAAGCCTTTAAGGGCGGTTGGGACGAAGCGGCTTCGGGCATTTTTTCAAAGTTTACTACAAGCTTTGTAGGCTATGATAAGCTTAAAACAGACAGTAAAATCCTTGCTTTTGTTAAAGGCTCAGAGAGTGTCGATACTGTAAACGAGGGTGACGAAATCCTTGTGCTCCTAGACACCACACCCTTCTACGCCGAAAGCGGCGGACAGGTCGGCGACTCGGGTATAATTTCAAACGGCGACAATATCTTGAAGGTTTACGACACTAAAAAGCTTGCAGGCGGACAGTTTATATGCAGTGCTAATGTAATATCAGGCTCGTTCTTTGCAGGCGACAATGTATCCGCAGAGGTCGATAAAGGTACCCGTCAGGCTACGATGAGAAACCATACTGCCGCACATCTTTTACAAGCGGCTCTCCGTCAGGTGCTTGGCGACCACGTTCATCAAGCTGGCTCGTATGTCGATGCAGAACGCTGCCGCTTTGACTTCTCGCATTTCAGTGCATTAACAGCCGACGAAATTTCAGAGGTTGAAAGAATAGTAAACGAAAAAATTCTCGAAGGAATACTCGTTGTAACCGAGGAGCTCCCGATTGAAGAAGCACAGAAAAAGGGAGCAATGGCACTTTTCGGTGAAAAGTACGGCAAAGTCGTTCGTGTAGTTGAAATCCCTGGCTTCTCGACAGAATTCTGCGGCGGTACTCATCTCGATAATACCGCAAAGGCGGGCTTATTCAAGATTATTTCAGAAAGCAGCGTTGCAGGCGGTGTCAGAAGAATTGAAGCTGTAACGGGAAGCAACGTTCTTGACTTACTTTCCGAAACACAAGGCACACTTAGTAATGCCTCTGCTATTTTCAAGCTGACGAATTCGGCTAATCTTGTTAACCGCTGCGAATGCATTATGCAGGAGCTTAGCGATGCTCACAAGGAAATCGATGCTTTAAGGAGAAAAATCTCTGGTTCTGCAATGGAAAACGCGCTGGTCACCAAAGCAATTGGCAGCTTCACTGTTATAACAGGCGAGCTACCCGACACCACAGGCGATAATTTGAAAAAAGCCGCAGACGATGTTAAAACCGACGGCAATAATTATATAATTATGCTTGCAGGACACGAAAACGGAAAGGGCAATCTTTTCTGTAAATGCGGTAATGACGCCGTTTCTAGCGGTGCACACGCGGGAAATATCGTAAAGCAGATTTCGGCACTAGCAGGCGGCAAGGGCGGCGGAAAACCCGACTCAGCTATGGCAGGAATTACCGAAATAGAAAAAATACCTGCATTATTTGAAGCACTAGCCGATTTAGTAGGAGGGATTTAATTATTATGAAGGACTGTTTATTTTGCAAGATTGTAAAGAACGAAATACCGTCTGAAAAGGTTTTCGAGGACGACGATGTACTGGCTTTTAAGGATATAAGTCCTCAGGCACCAATTCATTTGCTGATTATCCCGAAAAAGCATATTGACAGTGCAAAAGATATCGGAGATGAAACCTTACTTGCGGGAAAGCTTGTAAGTACGGCTGTTACGCTTGCTGACAGGTATCATCTTGATATGGGATATCGTATTTTGACAAACGTGGGTGAGCATGGCGGACAAACGGTTAAGCATCTGCATTTCCACCTTTTAGGCGGACGCACCTTGAACACTACAATGGGATAAATGGTGGTTATAATGAAGCATAAATCAGCCGCAATAGGTTTTACTTACCTTGCCAGCCTTATTTGTGCTTCTTTTTTGAGTTCTGGGGTTTGCTTTATTTTAGCTGTAACGCTACTAGTTATTTCGGCAGCATTATTTATGATAAAGAAAAGAAGCTTCTTATTTATAACTATATCTGCTTTGATTGCGTTTTCAGCTTATGGAATATATCAACTAGATTACATAGAGCCATCAAAGCTTATTGACGGCAAGGAATATACAGGCTACGGTGAAATAATCTTTAAATCCGCACCCTCAAATGACCTCGCAAGCTATGTAGTTAAGCTTAATATAGACGGTAAAGTATTCAAGGTAAATATGTACACCGAGGACCTTGAAGCAGAGGTCGGTGACTATATTGAAATTGATGCCATATTTAACACGCTTCGGAATAATACAGCCTTTTTCGAACAAAGCTACAATCAGTCAAAAGGCATACTGCTCGAAACAGGAATGATTAGTAGCATTAATGTAATAAGGTCTACCGCAAAATCGATATTCACTGGCATTAGCGATTATAGAAATTATATTAAAGATGCGGTAATTAAAACACTTCCAAATGATTATGGTGCGGTAATCTGTGCCATGTTCCTGAGCGACAAATCGGAGCTTTCTGATGAGCTTGCTATCGGTGTCAGACGTATAGGAATAGCACATTACACCGCCGCTTCAGGAATGCACCTTGCAATAATTATTACTATAATGCTTGTTTTTTTGAACCTTTTAGGTCTCCGCAAAAAGCGAAGGACTAAGTTTACTATACTTCTCATTATTATTTTATTTTTCATGGTCTTTTATAATTTCTCGGCATCTATAATGCGTTCGGGGATTATGCTGATTGTGTTTCAAGGCAGTGAGCTGTTTTTCCGCAAACGAAGCGGCTTTAACTCGCTTGGATTTGCGCTTATTCTAATACTGGCATTTGAGCCGTATGCTTGTCTCGATATTGGGCTTTTGATGTCGGTTGCTGGGTGTTTCGGTGTCGGTGTTATGGCTCCAGCGATTAATTCAAAAATTAAGTCGGAGCATTTTATCGACTTCAGGCAGGACATTATCTCGGTTATCTGTGCCTGTTTTTGTACCATTCCGCTGTCAGCTATTTTTTTTGGAGGCTTTTCACTTCTTTCGATTATTACGAATTTGATTTTTCAGCCGTTTATCTGCTTATTATTGCCCGCTATGTTATTATTTTCGCTTACGGGCGGAGCGGTTGATTTATTCCTTATTTTCGCTGGAATAAATGCGAAAATTATCGTTAATCTGACCAGCTTTTTTGCGAAATTCAAGTACGCTTATGTTGCCCTTGATTACGATTTTATTCTGCCGTTTTTCATTACAGCATTGATATTTATACTTGTTATTTATTTAGTTTATAAGAACGTATTTAT
>JAVBPL010000157.1:0-5963 GCA_031549645.1 Ruminiclostridium sp.
CACTTATAGGAATTTTAACAGGTGCAGTAGCATTATCAATCATTTTTGCGGTAACTGCCAAAGATGAAAGTGAAAGACTTAAAGAAGAAATATATGCTTTAAACGATAAAGTGTTTTCAAATTTAGAGGTAGTTTTGCCTACATATTCGTCAGATGATGAGTCGGCGAAAGCTCCTAAAAGCGATAAAAATTCCAGCGATATGATTTTCTATTCTCATGCGCCCGCCGAGAACGGCGAGGATATAGTAAGCGGAGACTTTATTGTACGCCTTACTGCAAATGAGAGAAAATATATAATTATGTCTTACACAGGCAGCGACAGCGAGGTAGTGATACCCGAGGAGATAAACGGCATCATGGTAGCGGCGATTGCCTCAAATGCATTCAAAGACAACACTAGTGTTGTGAATGTGATGATGGGTTCAAGTATATGCTGTATATTTGACAATGCTTTTAATGGCTGCTCGTCTCTAAAGGGAATACACTTCCAGCTAGGACAATGCGAGCTTAGCGCTAAGGCTTTTAACGGCTGTACATCAAACCTTACTGTATACGCGCCGTATAAGCTTGGTATCTATGCATTCTGCCTTAAGACAGGTATACGCTTTGAACTCGAAAACGATAAGCAGATTATCGTTTTAGACCCCGAGCCAATTTGGATTTAATTAATCTAAATAGTAGACATATATAAAAAATGGAGGAACAAAAGAAATGAACAGCAAGGTCTTTAACAAAATGAAAGCATCGGTTATATGCATAATAGCAGTGCTTGCAATAACAGCATGTACTGGTGAGCCCGCAAAGGTGGAAAATACAGATGTAACCGAAAGCGCAGCTTCAACTGCCAGCATATCCGAAGCAGTAGTTACCGATGCACCCGAAACAACACCCGAAGCGACTACTACGGAGGCAGTTAAAATCAACAAAACCAACGAACAGCTTTATAACGAGGCTGTAATCGACTCAATGACTATCGAGGACGACGAAATTTATCCTCTGGTTGAGATTTCGGCAGACAGTGAGCTTTGCACCTTTAACGATGACGGAATGGTGCTGATGCTTGCTTACCACTCATACCCTGACAGCTATGTTGCGGGAGAGGAGTATATTCTTAAGTATGGTGCGGTTTGGACCTTCACCGATAAGGAAATGGTTAAGTGGTACAAGGAGAGCAAGGATGGGGTAACTGATTGGGAGCTGCGCTTCAAGCAGCTAATCGGACTTCCAGAGGGACGTACATACACCCATTTCAGCGCAATGTGGGTAAACCCCGACGATATTCTGCGCCCTGCTTATGCTTGGAAGCTTTCTGACACCTCGAGCCTTGCGGCATTTGCCGAGGGTGAACCGAGCGAAGAATTTAAGGTTTGGTTTGACGATAATATAGTTTGGTCGTATTTTGAGTCCGCGTATCCTTGGACAAGGCTTGGCTATACCTATGACTGGGCTGATGATTGCGATGATTATGGACTTAGTGAATTCTTAGTAGCTAAGGACTCGGTTACACAGGTTGAGTTTACTTTAACCACCGAGGAATTTATTAACTGGCTCGAAACACAATAAGTTATCAATAAACAAAATCTCCGCAGGAATTTGTTCCTGCGGAGATTTTGTTTATATGCTCGTTTAACAATGAAGAAATCTTATTTAAGCTTGCTTTCAAGCGTTTCTCTGATTAGCCTTGGTGTTGCTGAGCCTTTAAGCATTTTACCTGCTTGCCCCATCAGAAAACCGAATACCTTTTGCTCGCCGTTTTTATATTGCTCTACAGCGACGGAATTTGCGACAATTATTTCGTTTATTACGGCTTCTACTGCGGCAAAATCCTCTTTTATCCAGTAATCCTTTTCGTCGCAGATTTCGTGGGGCTTTTTGCCTGTTTCGAGCATTTCACGCAGTATTTCCTTACGGCTGCTTATGCTGACCTTGTCGGTATCTGCAAGCTTTTGTAGCTCAGCAAAATCCTCAGCCGTGAACGGCAGGCTCTCTATACTTGCTTCACCCAGATTAACTCTTCGCAAAAGCTCAACCACAATAAACGCTGCAACGCTCTTAGGATTATTATAACAAGCTATGCATTTATCGAAAAAGTCGCTTAAGCACTTATCCTCTAGAATAATTTCAGCGTCGCCTGACTGTAAGCCCCAAGCCTCGGTATAACGTCTGAAGCGGGCTTTCGGCATTTCTGGAAGCCCCGCCTTAATCGCATTTTTTTCGCTTTCGGAAATAAGCAGAGCAGGGATATCGGGGTCGGGAAAATAACGATAATCGTGAGCGTTTTCCTTACTACGCAAGCTGATAATTTCGCCGCTCATATCATTATAACGAAGCGTTTCCTGTATGATTTTACCGCCATCGCCGAGAATTTCGGCTTGTCTGATAGCTTCAGTTTCGATAGCTCTGGTAATGGCTCTAATTGAGTTAAGGTTTTTGATTTCGGTTCGAGTACCGAGCTTTTCGGAATTTTCGGGAGCAAGTGAAATATTCACGTCACAGCGTATTGAGCCTTGCTCCATCTTACCGTCGCAAACACCAGCATACATCAGTAGCTGTCTAAGCTTTGTTATAAACTCCGCCACCTCCTCACCCGAATGAAAATCAGGCTCGGTGACTATTTCGATTAGTGGTACACCGCAGCGGTTGTAGTCCGCAAGAGTGTTATGCTCGTCATGAATAAGCTTACCTGCATCTTCTTCAAGATGAATGTGATTAATTCTGATTTTTTTCTTTTTTCCACCAGCTTCAATTTCCACATAACCACCCACACAGACAGGGGCAGAAAGCTGTGAAATCTGATATGCCTTGGGTAAGTCGGGGTAAAAATAGTTCTTCCTATCCCATTCGGTGTAATCAGGTATTTCGCAGTTTAAGGCAAGGCCTGCTTTCATTATATACTCAACTGCCTTTTTGTTCAGTACCGGTAATGTACCTGGCAGCCCCTGACAGGTCGGACAGCATCTGCTGTTAGGCTCTCCACCAAACTCCGCCGAGCAGGAGCAAAAGACCTTTGACTCAGTAACAAGCTCAGCGTGGATTTCAAGACCGATAGTGGAAAATAGCTTAAGCATTATATATCCCTCCCCTTCGGCGGTATTTTATTAAAATCCCGTTCATAGCTATCTGCAAGCTGTATTATCGTGCTTTCGTCGAATTTTCTCCCTACGATTGACATTCCGATAGGCATACCGTTTTTGCTGTAACCGCAGGTGGTTGAGATTGCGGGAAGCCCAGCGATATTCACGGTAACAGTGCATATATCAGCCTGATACATGGTTATCGGGTCAGAGCATTGTCCAATTCTATAAGCTACAGTAGGAGTAGTCGGGGTTAAAATAGCATCTGCTGTTTCAAAAATGCTGTTATATTCATGTGTTATCTGCCGTTTTAGCATAAGTGCCTTCTTGTAATAAGCATCATAATATCCGCTTGAAAGCGCATAGTTGCCGAGAAGAATACGACGCTTAACCTCATCGCCGAAGGCTTTGCTTCGACTATTTTTAATCATCTCCTCATATGAAGCGGCATCATCTCTAAAGCCGTATTTTATGCCGTCAAAGCGTGACAGATTAGCCGCCGCCTCCGCAGATGAAATAAGGTAATAAGCCGATACCGCATACGGCAGAGTTGACATACTTGCGTTTACTATAATTGCACCCTTTTTTTCAAAATCACGAGCTGCGTTAAGCACATTTTCCTTTACATCATCGTCAATGGCATCGCTAAAATATTCCTTTGGCAAAGCGATTTTCATACCCTTTATGTTAGTGCCGATTTTTTCACAAAAATTCGGGACAGCAATATTTTTTGAAGTATTATCACGGCAGTCATAAGATGCAATGCTGTTCATAATTATAGCACAGTCCTCAGCGGAGTTCGCAATCGGTCCTATCTGGTCGAGCGAGCTTGCGAAAGCCACCAAGCCATAACGTGAAACCCTGCCGTAAGTGGGCTTAAGTCCAGTAACGCCGCAAAAGGCAGCAGGTTGGCGGATTGAACCGCCTGTATCTGAACCGAGCGAATAACTGCACAGTCCTGCTGAAACAGCAGCAGCACTTCCTCCAGAGGAGCCGCCTGGTACACATTCTGTATCGTAAGGATTGCGGGTTTTTGCAAAGGCGGAGGTTTGTGTGGAGCCACCCATTGCAAATTCGTCCATGCTGACCTTACCTAAAAGCACATAACTCTCTTTTTCAAGCTGCTCGATAACGTGTGCGTTGTAAGGCGGTATAAAATTTTCAAGCATTTTTGACGAGCAGGTGGTTTTCACACCATCGGTGCAAATATTGTCCTTTACTGAGGCTGGTATTCCAGTTAATGCCTTGCTTTCGCCTCTGTCTATTATCATCTGTGCCGCCTTGGCTGACTCTAAGGCTTCGGCTTCTGTTATGGTTATATAGGCAGACAGAGATGGGTTTTGTGCCCTTATTCTATCCAAATATTCCTTTGTTAACTCGACCGCGCTGATTTCCTTGCTGTCAAGCATTTTTCTTAAACCTACTAGCATATATAAAGCCCCTAATCAATTAGTTTTGGTGTCTGGAAATAAGCTGTATCGGTATTTGCGTTCCGCATTAGCTTTTCTCTCGAAAGTGACGGTTTTGCTGCGTCTTCTCTTAAATCTGACAAATTAACAGCATTGTCATTCTTTATATTTTCTACGTTTATATCGTATTCTTTGATTTTGTCCATTAAATTAATAATATCATTCATTTCGGAAATGAAGCTTTCAGCCTCATTTTCTGTAAAGCTTAGCTTTGACAGCTCCGAAAGATGCATAAATGTACCATTATCCATGTTTTACTCCAACCTTATTCGAAAAAATAGGCGCATGTGGACATAAAGACCACAGCGCCATTGCTGTAACTATATGTATTGTATCATAAAAAAGGGTGATTGTCAATACCTTAACAATATAAAAATGCAACTTTAGTTTCGAAAACTTGCAAAAAAACACTTGACAAATAACTATCAATCGTTTATAATAGATATAGAACAAAGGCGTTCGTCTTATTATGCAATTTTTAAAGCAGAAAGTGGCTGATTTGCATTATTTAAGGTGAACGTATTTTTAATTTCGGAGGGAAAAAATGAGTATCTTGTACGAAGGAAAGTCAAAAACGATATATTCAGGCGAAGATGAAAACAGCTACATAATCAAGTTCAAGAACACTGCCACAGCCTTTAACGGAGAAAAAAAAGAGGAGCTTCAGGATAAAGGCAGACTAAACGCCGCAATATCAGGAATAATATACAAATATCTGGAAGAAAACGGAATAAAGACACATCTGATTAAGGCGATAGATGAAACCACGATACTTGTGAAAAAAGCGGAAATCGTGATGGTCGAGGTAATAGTCAGAAATATTGCAGCAGGCAGCTTTTCTAAAAAATATGGTGTTCCCGAAGGGCAAGGTTTAATGAATACTGTCGTGGAGTTTAGCTACAAGAGCGATGAGCTTGGCGACCCGATGATTAACGAGTGTCAGATTACAGCAATAGGACTTGCGACAGAAGCTGAGCTTGATGACATGACCGAGCAGGCACTTAGAATAAATAAGCTGCTCTCGGATTTATTTAACAAGAAGGGCATTACCCTGGTGGATTTCAAGCTTGAATTTGGCAGAACAGACGGTGAAATAATTCTCTGCGATGAAATCTCACCCGACTCGTGCAGGCTGTGGGATAAAAACACTAACGAAAAGCTTGATAAGGATAGGTTTAGACGCAACCTTGGCGATGTAATGGGTGCTTATCATGAAATTTTAAGGAGACTTCAAAATGTCTGATGCTTACGAGAACCCTCTTTGCAAGAGATATGCCAGCCGTGAAATGCAGTTCATATTTTCGGACGATAATAAATTTACCACCTGGAGAAGGCTTTGGGTTGCTCTCGCCGAAAGCGAGAAGGAGCTAGGCTTAAATATAACCGACGAGCAAATTAACGAGATGAAAGCTAGCATCTC
>JAVBPL010000053.1:0-13268 GCA_031549645.1 Ruminiclostridium sp.
GATTAACATTAACCTTGTTTTTTCTATTATGTTCATGTGTTAATATAGAGGAAAAGCAGCTTGATGTATCTACGGTATCCGAAGCCGAAACTACTGTGACGACAGAAGACACCATTATAACATCTGAAATTACTTTAAAAACTAAAGATACGGATAAAGAGAAAATCGAAGAGATCCCCGAAATTCGAGAAGTACAGCTTTTATTCGCGGGTGATAATCTTATACATACCAATATCGGTGCTCAGGCAATGCAGAGAACGGCTGACGGAAGCTATGATTTTAGTTATGCTTATGCAAATGTTGCCAATTTTATAGAAGCCGCAGATTTGGCTGTTTTAAATCAGGAGACCCTTGTTACAGATGAATTTCCACCATCGAATTATCCGCGTTTTGCAACACCAACGGCTTTGGGTGATGAAATGGTTCATATAGGCTTTGATGCGGTTTCTATTTCAAATAACCACTGTCTAGACCAAGGTGAAGCAGGTTTATTATCGTCCATTTCGTACTGGGAAACTATGCACCCCGAAATCATTTTATATGGTGCGTACAAAAATGACGACGACATGAACAAAACAAGAACTCTTGAAGTTAATGGCATTACCTTTGCTTTTTTGGGCTTCATGGAGCATACTAACGGCTTATACCTTGGGAGTGATGCTACTGCTAGGCTTATTTATCTTTACGACAGGGAAAATATGGAGCAGCAGGTTAAAGCTGCTAGAAATCTTGCTGATTGCGTAATCGTCAGTGTTCACTTTGGCGTAGAGATAACAAACGAAATAACAGCACAGCAATACGAAATCGCACAGCTTCTTACAGATTGGGGAGCGGACATTATTGTTGGCACACAGCCTCACACCATTCAAAGTATGGAGTTTCTTAAAAAAGCCGACGGCGGTAATTCCTTTGTGTTTTATTGTCTGGGAAATTTTATTTCTTCGCAGAATGTCGCAAAATCAATGGTGGGAATGCTAGGAGGCATAACAGTGTCAAAAACTGGCGAAAACGGTAAAATAATGCTTTCTGATGCAAAGGCTGTTCCAGTTATTACTCATTATGAAAGAAGTTATCAGAATGTTAAAAATTATCTTTATTGGCAATATAATAAGGAAATTGCCGCCTCACATGGCTGTGAAGGATTTAGTTGGAATTATATGGAGGCTTTAATTGAAGCGAATATTCCAGGTGAATATTTGACGAAGAAAAATTATTTTGCCAAAAATCAATAATTTGAGAAATTCTACTTGTCACTTATTACAATATATGGTATACTTATGTGAATAGGAAAAAATTTTGAGAGGTCGATATAGATGTCAAAAATAGCAGTATTGGGTTTTGGGGTAGTAGGCTCGGGAACAGTTGAGGTTTTTTATAAAAACAAAGAAAACCTAGAGCAAAAATCAGGTCATGAGCTTGATATAAAATATATTTTAGATAAAAGAGAGTTCCCCGATAGCCCTTATAAGGATAAGCTGGTAAAAGACTTTAAGGTGATTTTAAATGATAAAGAGGTTGATGTAGTAGCCGAGCTTATTGGCGGAAACACATTTGCTTATGACTGTGTTAAAAGTGCCTTGCTTGCGGGAAAGAACGTGGTTACCTCAAATAAGGAGCTGGTTGCCACAAAGGGCGCCGAGCTTCTTAAAATTGCCCGTGAAAATAATGTAAACTTCTTCTTTGAAGCAAGTGTAGGAGGCGGTATTCCGATAATAAGACCGCTTCATCAGTGCCTTTTAACAGACCAAATTGATGGAATTGCGGGTATTTTAAATGGCACGACAAATTTCATTTTAACAAAAATGATAAAGGAAAATATGTCCTTTGAAACCGCACTTAAGATTGCACAGGAGCTAGGTTACGCCGAAAGAGACCCGTCGGCAGACGTTGAGGGACACGACACCTGTCGCAAGATATGCATTTTAGCATCTCTTGCCTTCGGACAGCATATTTATCCTGATAATGTCCATACTGAAGGAATTACAAGGGTTACTGCCGCGGATATGGAATATGCAGCCTCCTTTGACCATAATATTAAATTAATTGGCTGGACTAAAAAAATCGGAGACAGGATTGCCATTATGGTTTGTCCGATGCTTGTACCCGAGGAAAGCCAGCTTTCGAATGTCAACGATGTATTTAACGCTATTCTTGTACGGGGAGATGCCACTGGAGAAGTATTATTCTACGGAAAGGGTGCAGGAAAGCTTCCCACCGCAAGTGCGGTAGTTGCCGATATAGTGAATGCAACAAAGCAGCTTGATAAAACCAAGACGCTTTTTTGGGAGGATAAATCGGGTATAGAGAACAAGGGACTAATTATTAATCACACGGAATTAAAAAGCAGCTTTTATATAAGAACATCGGGGGCCGACGAGGCTACTCTTAGGGCGTTATTCGGAAGCATAACTCTACTGAGAAGCATAAACGAAAGCTCCGAAGAAACTGCATTCGTAACTCAAACAATGAGCGAAATTGATGTAGAGGATAAATGTAAAAAGCTTAATATACTTAGTAAAATAAGGGTTATGAATTTTTAATAAATGTGAATATAATTAGGAGATTTTAAATTATGTGCAGTGAAGTTAAGAGACCAAAGTACAAACGAATGATACTTAAGCTTTCTGGTGAAGCACTTGCTGGAAACCAAAAAATGGGACTTGATATGGAGACCATCAAGAATATATGCGTAAGTATCAAAAAATGCTACGATGCCGGGGTTGAAATTGGAATCGTGGTAGGCGGCGGAAACTTTTGGAGGGGCAGAACCAGTGAAAACATGGACCGTGCAAGAGCAGACCAGATAGGAATGCTTGCGACTGCGATGAATGCACTTGCTGTAAGTGACGTTCTTGAGTGGCTTGGCTGTGAGGTTAGGGTTCAAACTGCGATTTCTATGGCTCAGATTGCCGAGCCTTATATTAGGCAAAAAGCAATCCGACATTTCGAGAAGGGCAGAATAGTTGTTTTCGGCTGTGGAACTGGCAGCCCATTCTTCACTACCGACTCTGCGGCGGCTTTAAGAGCGGCAGAGCTTAACGCAGATATTTTACTTAAGGCAACAATGGTTGACGGCGTTTATGATAAGGACCCGTTAAGATTTGATAATGCTGTAAAATACGAAACCTTAAAGCATAAGGATATTCTTATAAACGGTCTTAAGGTGCTTGACGGCACTGCGGCAGCTATGTGTATAGATAATAATATACCGCTAATTGTATTCGATTTACACCATCCCGACAATATTTACGATGCAGTAATGGGTGAAAAGGTCGGAACAATTGTAAGCAATCAGAGTTAATTAGAAAGGAATTAAAATCATGAAAACAGTAACTAAAGAAGCAGAAGTAAAAATGGACAAATGCATCTCCTCCCTTGAATATGAATTTTCAACAATCCGAGCTGGCAGAGCAAATCCAAGTGTTTTAGATAAAATTGTGGTAGATTATTACGGTGTACCGACTGCTATTAACGCAATGGCGGCGATTTCTGTTGCTGAGGCTCGTATTCTTGTGGTACAGCCATGGGATATGAGTGCACTTAAGCTTATCGAAAAGGCTATTATGGCAAGTGATATTGGCATTAATCCGACAAACGATGGTAAGGCACTCCGTATTGTATTCCCGCAGTTAACTGAGGAAAGACGTAAGGATTTAGTAAAGCAAATTCACAAGTATGGCGAGGAATCTAAGATAGCAATCAGAAATGTTCGTCGTGATGCGATGGATAAGTTTAAGGCAATGAAGAAGAACTCTGAAATTACAGAAGATGATTTAAAAACCTGTGAAAAGGATACACAGAAAACAACCGATAAATATATTGAAAAGATTGATAAAATTTGCGCAGATAAAGAAAAGGAAATCATGACTGTATAATGGACATTGACAAAAGCCTTCTACCAAAGCATATCGGTATAATAATGGACGGAAACGGACGTTGGGCGAAAAAAAGAGGCTTACCCAGAAGTGCAGGTCATGTACAGGGTGCAAAGACTTTCAAAGTCTGTGTGCAGGAAATAATTGATATTGGGATTGATTTTGCGACCTTTTATGCCTTTTCGACCGAGAACTGGAAACGCCCTAAAGATGAGATAGATAATCTTATGAAGCTTTTTGAGAAAAATCTTGACGAGCTTTATAAAATGGATTCTAAAAATATCCGTTTGCGGTTTATCGGAGATTTTGAGCCATTTTCCGAGTCTTTAAGCGATAAGATGCTTGATATTATGAAAAAAACCGATAAAAATACGGGATTGACCTGTACATTAGCGGTGAATTACGGCGGTAGAAGTGAAATAATTACAACAATAAAAAGGATAATTACAGAAGGCGTATTGCCTAAAGATATAGATGAGGCGATGTTTTCTGATTATCTTTTTACCGCAGGTTATCCAGATGTTGATTTGATTATAAGGCCTAGCGGTGAAAAAAGACTTTCAAATTTTCTTATTTGGCAGTCAGCGTATGCAGAGTTCTTAGAAATGGATGTGTTGTGGCCTGATTTTAGTAAAGAGGAATTGTTAAAAGCGTTAACTGAGTTTACTAAAAGAAACCGCCGTTTCGGTGGTATATAGACAGGAATTAATACTATGAAAATAAGGCTGATATCAGCAGCAATCGCAATTCCACTTGGTATATTGATTATTTTTTTAAATAATGTTATATTATATACCTTGGTTTGTGCCGTGCTGTCTGTTGTAGCGGTATATGAAATATTACTTGCGACAAAATACTTAAAAAACAAGCTTATTACATTTGTGAGCTTATTCTTTGTTTTTTCCGTTCCGTTCATATTCACAATTAATATATTTAGACGAAACGTTATAGCGATATGCTTTACTTTCCTATTCCTTTTGTTTGTAATTATGCTTTTTATGCATGATAAGGTGCCGTTTGAGGAGCTCGCAGTAGTGGGTTTTGTTTCGGTCTGCATACCGCTATCGTTCAGCAGTATTTTGTTTTGCAGAGTAAAATTTGAAGAACATGCGATTTTTATTATCGTGTTTATATTATTATCCGCCTGGATTGGTGATGCGGGAGCTTATTTTATAGGAACGTTTTTTGGGAAGCATAAAATGGCACCCAAAATTAGCCCTAAAAAGTCATGGGAGGGCTTTATAGGAGGAATTGTAACCTCTGGGATTTTCGGTATTCTACTAGCTTACGGATACGAAATAACCGAAGCCGTAATGTATGGTTCAAACACCTTTGTTGTTAATAAACCTTTCATTTTAGTTATTTCGTTACTATGTGCTGTGCTTGGTGTTGTGGGTGATTTTACAGCTTCTATTATTAAAAGGCAATGTGCGGTTAAGGATTTCGGCAATATTTTACCAGGACACGGGGGAGTACTGGATAGATTTGATTCAGTTCTCTTTGTTGCACCGTTTGTATATCATGTATTTCAAGTATATATGCCTATAACATCGTTAGTGGCATAAGCTTTATATGGAGGTAAATGCCGAGCTATGCCCGGCATTATTTCACTTATGGATAAAAGTATAGTTTTACTTGGTTCAACAGGCTCGATAGGCTGTCAGACACTAGATGTAGCCCGTACTCACAATATTAAAATAAAGGCATTGGCGGCAAAAAGTAATATTACGCTTCTTTCAAAGCAGGCGGCGGAGTTTAGACCCGAATATATCGCAGTTTATGATATAGAAAAGTATACAGAGCTCAAGGATACACTTTCAGGCAGTGGTATTAAGCTTTTGTGCGGTATGGACGGCTTAAATGAGCTTGCTGGACTTAAATGTGATTATGTTGTAAATTCTGTGGTTGGCATGATAGGCCTTGAGCCTACTCTGACGGCGTTAAACGCTGGAAATAACGTAGCACTTGCTAACAAAGAAACGCTTGTTTCAGGCGGTGCAATGGTTACAAGCCTCGCAAAAAAGAATAATAAGAAAATAATTCCGATTGACAGTGAACATTCAGCTATATTTCAGTGCTTAATGGGAAATAATGATAATGAAATATCAAAAATAATATTAACAGCCTCAGGCGGTCCGTTTTTTGAATATGATACTAAACAGCTTAAAAATGTCACTAAAGCACAGGCATTGGCTCACCCGAACTGGAATATGGGAGCAAAAATCACAATCGACAGCGCAACCCTGATGAACAAGGGACTTGAATTTATTGAGGCAATCTGGCTTTTTGATATTGCGCCTGAGCAAATCGAGGTAATAATTCACCGTCAGAGCATTATACATTCAGCGGTTGAATTCATGGACGGTGCAATCATTGCACAGCTTGGCGTGCCTGATATGCGTGTACCGATACAGTATGCATTAACCTTCCCGAAACGTTATCCTTGTCCAGCAAAAAAGCTTTCATTATTAGATGTAAAATCATTCACCTTTGATAAACCAGATGAAAACACCTTTGTCTGTCTTAAAACGGCACAAAAGGCTATTAAGTATGGTGGAAATGCACCGGCAATTGTAAACTCGGCAAACGAGGAGGCTGTAAATGCATTTTTAAACGATAAAATTAAGTTTTACGATATTTTTGAGCTTGTACAAGGCTCATTAGAAAACATCAGACATAAAAAGGACATCAACCTTGATATAATATACGAGACGGACATTGAGGCAAGAGAATATGTCAGGTCAAAATTAAAATAAGAAATGGAGATAATATGACTGTATTAATTGGAATTTTATTTTTCTGCGTTATAGTCATTATTCATGAGCTTGGGCATTTTGGTGCTGCAAAGCTATTTAAAATGCGAGTTTATGAATTTTCATTAGGTATGGGGCCAGTATTGCTTAAAACTCGTAAAAACGGTACACAATATTCGCTTAAGCTTCTTCCAATTGGTGGTTCCGTGCAGCTTGGTGAAGATGAGGACAGCGATGATGTGAATTCATTCCGCAACAGACCTGTGTGGCAGAGAATGATTGTAATGGTAGCGGGAGCATTTATGAACCTGCTTTTAGGCTTCATAATCTGCATATTTATTTCGATTTCATTAAATCTGATACCGACGAACATCATTCATTCGTTTCGTCCCGATGCTGTTTCGAATTCTGTATTACAGGCTGGAGATGAAATCCTAGCAATTAACGGAAGTGGTGTGCTTACAAGCTTTGAGCTAGAATATCAGTTTGCAAATACTGAGGTAAAGCTTAAGGACGGCGAAGATACAGCATATTTTGATATACTTGTACTAAGAAATGGGGAAAAAGTCTTAATAAACGATGTGACTTTCAACGCAGTTTCAAACGGAAACGGCGGTATGATAATATATAATGATATTATCAGGCTGGGTTTAGATAAAAGCTTTGGAACTGTTATTAGCTATTCGTTTAAGAATACCTTAAGTCTTGGACGTTTGGTACTGATGTCGCTTCGTGACTTACTTCGGGGAACATATGGCATAAATGACTTTTCAGGACCTGTTGGGCTAGTCAGCGAAATTCACAAGGTTGCATCAATAGGAATTTCTCAGCTTCTAGTTATGTTTGCTTTGATAACCGTAAACGTGGGCATATTTAATCTTCTGCCAATACCAGCACTTGATGGAGCAAGGATTTTATTTTTCATTATTGAAGCTATCAGGCGTAAGCCTATTAAAGCAGAGCTCGAGGGCTTTATACATTTTGTGGGATTTGCGGCAATGATGCTTCTTGTGGTGGTGGTTACCTTTAATGATATAAGAAGGCTTTTCGGGGGGTAAAAATACTTGAATAATAAAATTAAGGTCGGGAATATCACGCTTGGTGACGGCAATATTTATATCCAGTCTATGCTAAATATTCCAGCAGGAAATATAAAGGAAAGTATAGAGCAGGCTCTGCTTCTTGAAAAGGCGGGATGTGATATTATTCGTGCCGCCGTGCCTACCGTTCAAGATGCAGTGCTTATTTCAAAGCTTAAGGAAAGCGTTAAAATTCCTGTGGTTGCTGATATACACTTTGATTATATGATTGCGCTTGAAGCAGTTGCTGCAGGTGCTGATAAAATCAGGATAAATCCTGGGAATATCGGCAGTCATGAGAAAATAAAGGCAGTATGTGATGCTTGCAATAAAAAGAATATTCCTATCAGAGTCGGCGTAAATTCAGGCTCGCTTGAAAAGGATATATTAGAAGAATTTGGTTCCCCAACCGCAGAAGCACTTGTTAAAAGCGCAGATAGAAATATTAAGAAGCTTGAAGAATTTGATTTTGATAATATAGTTGTGTCAATTAAATCTTCAAATGTACCCTTAACAGTTTCGGCATACAGACTTTTGGCAGAGAATTGCAAATATCCACTCCATCTTGGAATAACCGAAGCCGGCACTGAGAGAATGGGAATTATAAAGTCGGCGGTGGGTATAGGTTCACTGCTTCTCGATGGAATTGGTGATACTATTCGTGTTTCGCTCACTGCTGAACCTATTTCGGAAATTTATGCCGCAAAGGATTTGTTAAAAAGCATAGGAAAAAGGAAAGGCGTAGATATAATAAGCTGTCCGACCTGCGGCAGGACAAAAATTGACGTTATTGGTCTTGCTAATAAGGTAGAGAATGCAGTCAAGGATATAGATAAACCGATTAAAATTGCTGTTATGGGTTGCGCTGTGAATGGACCAGGAGAGGCTAAGGAGGCTGACCTTGGTATTGCTGGCGGTGACGGTGAGGGTTTATTATTCAAAAAAGGCGAGATTATTAAGAAGATAAAAGAGAACGAGCTGCTTAATGCACTTCTCGATGAGATTAATAAATTATAAGGAAAAAGTAACTAATATGAGTGGAATGTTAAAAGATTTATTTATAGATATTAATTTAGACGAAGTAGTCGAAAAAGCTGAATTAAAAACGATTATAAACGAAACAGGGCAGAATTCGCTGCTCTTTCAAATAATTTCCGATGAACTTATCAACGCAGAGAAGCTTAAGAGAAACGGCGACTTAATGCGGGATTATCTTAATGTAGGTAATGTAAGGCTATATCCAAAGTATCCCGAACAGCTTTTCGCATCAGAATATATACTTGAAATAATTGAATATATGAAATCCTACCCAAACGTTATAAACGGTTTTTTAGATGATGTTGAAATAAGTGATGATGGCGAGAATTACGAAATCACCTTGAAGAATGGTGGACTTGATATATTATTAACCGAAAAGGTTGATGCCGCGATAGAAAAGTATGTCAAGGGCTTTTTTGATGTATCTATTAAGATTATTTTTGTTGGTAAAACTGAGCAGGATTTTAATGAATACACTGAAAAAAGGGAGATGGAAATTAAAGCTCTTCCCCCAATTGTTATAGGTAAACCCTCTGTAACAGAAGAATTTCGTGATGCACCTACTGAAAGAAATCAAAGAGGTCAGAATAGCAGCGGAGACTATACACAGCAAAAGCGTCAATACTCTGGCAGAAATCCTGAAGCATTAAAGGAACCTGTATCTGTAAAACTGATGTTTAGTTCTTTAAAATTCAAGCAGGAAGCCGAGCTTATTTATGGTAAGGCAATTAATGACGAGCCTATGGAAATGGCGGATTTGAATGATGAAGCATCGGGTATCACTGTTTGGGGTGAAATATTTGACGTGGAGAAAAAAACTGTAAAACAGGGACAAAGCACAATAATTACAGTAAGCTTTTCCGACAGAACCTCCTCTCAAATGCTTAAAATTTTCACTACGACTGAAAAAGCTGAAAGCTTTGGTATGCTTAAAAAAGGAAAAGGGATTTTAGTTTATGGCGATGCAAAGCTTGACAGCTTTGAAAAGGTGCTCTTAATTGACCCAAAGGCAATCATGCTTGTCAAGACACTGCCAAGACTGGATTTAGCTGAAAGCAAACGCTGTGAGCTTCATTTACATACAAATATGTCCGATATGGATGCGATTACACCCGCCGCCGATTTTGTTAATCAGGCATTCAAGTGGGGACATCGTGCTGTGGCAATTACCGACCATGGAAACGTACAAGCGTATCCAGAAGCCATGAACGCTTATGAAAGAATAAAAAAGGATAATCCCGATGCCGATTTTAAGATGATTTACGGGCTTGAAGCGTATTTTGTTAATGACGGCAAGCAGCTAGTTGAGGGCTGTAACAATTATAGCATTTCAGAGCCCTTGGTGGTGTTTGACCTAGAGACTACTGGACTTTCCGCACAAAATGAAAGAATTGTCGAAATAGGTGCAGTTAAGCTTGTAAATCTTGAGATAGTCGAAAGGTTTCATTCCTTCGTAAATCCCGAAAAGCAGATGCCCGAAGCGGCTTCGAGAGTTAATCATATCACAGATGATATGCTTATAAATGCTCCTGACGAAAAAAATGTAATAGAAAAATTTATTGAGTTTTGCGGTAAAGCACCACTAATTGCACATAATGCATCTTTTGATACTGGTTTTCTCAGAGAAAGCTTCAAAAGACTTGGGTTGCCTTTTAATATGCCGTCAGTTGATACCTTGGCTTTATCCCGTGCCTTACTGCCTAATGCGAAAAGCCATACACTTGATGCCATGGTTAAGCATTTTAATTTAGGTGACTTTAATCATCACAGAGCCGATGCCGATGCCGAAATTTTGGCTGAAATATTTATCAGAATTATCGCTGATACCCGAAAAGGCAGAACAATTGAGATTTTAGGTGATTTGAACTCTGCACTAGGTACTATTGATGTCAAGAAAGAAAAATCGTGGCATCAGATAATACTTGTAAAGAACGACATAGGACGTATGAATTTATATAAATTAATTTCATATTCGAACCTTAATTATTATTATAAAAAGCCAAGAATTCCTTTATCTGAGCTCAAAAATCATCGAGAAGGCTTAATAATAGGCAGTGCTTGTGAAGCAGGTGAGCTTTATCATGCGGTTTTTGAGGGCCGCTCTGAGGAAAAGCTAATGGAAATAGCCTCGCTTTATGATTATCTCGAAATACAGCCTACTGGTAACAACGCCTTTATGGTGAGGAGAGGTGATGTTGACTCCGAACTCAAGCTTCAAATTTTCAACAGAAAAATAGTTGAGCTGGGTAAGAAAATGGGTAAACCTGTTGTTGCTACCTGCGATGTGCATTTTATGAATCCCGAGGATAGTGTATTTCGTGAAATACTTCAGGCGGGGCAGGGTTATACTGATGCTTCAAATCAAGCACCACTCTATTTTCGTACCACAGATGAAATGCTTGAGGAATTTGCATATCTAGGTGAAGAAACTGCTTATGAGGTGGTTGTTACAAATCCTAATAAAATAGCTGATATGATAGAAATTGTTCGCCCTATTCCAGAGGGTACCTTTACTCCTGAAATCGAGGGTGCCGAGGAGGAACTTAAGGAGCTTTCGTGGGGACGTGCCTATGATTGGTATGGAGAGGAACTTGATGATGTAGTTCGCAACAGACTCCAAAGAGAGCTTGATGCTATCATAAAATACGGCTTCTCTGTGCTCTACATGATTGCACAAAAGCTTGTGAAAAAGTCGGAGGAAAGTGGATATTTAGTCGGTTCTAGAGGTTCTGTCGGCTCATCTTTTGTTGCTACAATGCTTGGTATCTCGGAGGTAAATCCTTTACCGCCTCATTACCGTTGTAAAAAGTGCAAGCACAACGAATTTATAACCGACGGCAGTATACAGTCGGGTTATGACCTGCCGCCTAAAAGCTGTCCTCACTGCGATATCCCAATGGAACGTGATGGGCACGATATACCCTTTGAGACCTTCCTAGGCTTCAAGGGTGATAAGGCTCCTGATATTGACCTCAATTTCAGCGGTGAATATCAAGCCCAGTCCCATAAATATACGGAAGAGCTTTTCGGTAAAGACCATGTATTCAAGGCAGGCACTATCTCGGCAGTACAGGAAAAAACAGCGTATGGCTTCGTTAAAAAGTATCTTGAGGAGCGTGGAATATCTGTAAATAAAGCCGAAACCAACCGACTGGCAAAAGGCTGTACCGGTGTAAAAAGAACCACTTCACAGCACCCAGGCGGAATGGTGGTTGTACCTAGTAAGTATGAGGTGTATAAATTCACTCCCGTTCAGCACCCAGCAGATGACGCGGGTAAAGATATAATTACCACTCACTTTGATTTCCACGCACTGCATGATACTATTTTAAAGCTTGATGAGCTTGGACATGATGTGCCGACACTCTATAAGCATTTAGAGGATATGACAGGCGTTAAAATAGCTGATGTTCCTACTTCTGATGAAAAGGTAATGGATTTGTTTATTTCAACAAAGTCGCTTGCTTTGGAAGAGGAGGACGCTAACTTAATACCTCTGGGTACTTATGGGCTGCCTGAGTTTGGTACAAGCTTTGTTATTCAAATGTTAAAGGAAGCACAGCCAAAAAAGTTCTCGGATTTACTTCAGATTTCGGGACTTTCGCATGGCACCGACGTTTGGATAGGAAACGCACAGGATCTGATTAAAAATAAGACCTGCGATATCTCACAAGTAATAGGAACCCGTGATAATATAATGGTTTATCTTATGCATCACGGATTAGAGCCTAGCATGGCGTTTAAAATCATGGAAATCACCCGTAAGGGTAATGCTGCAAAGCTTTTCAACGATGAAATTTATCAGGCGTTTAAAGATAATAATATCGAGCAATGGTACATAGATAGTTGTAAAAAAATCAAGTATATGTTCCCGAAAGCCCATGCTGCCGCCTATGTAACAGGTGCGGTAAAGCTTGGTTGGTTCAAGGTTTACCACCCTCAGGAATTTTATTCTGCGGTGCTTACAAAGCATACCGAAAACATCGAGGTCAAGACGGTTTTGGAAGGTAAAACCGCCGTAAAACGCAGAATACAGGCAATATCACAAAACCCTGAAGCTACTGCAAAAGAAAAAGGCACTCAGGAAGCACTTTATTTAGTATACGAAATGCAGCAGAGGGGCATTAACTTCTTGCCTGTGCATTATAAAAAATCTCACTCGACTAAATATGTAATTGAGAACAGTAATCTAAGGCTGCCATTTATGGCAATCGACGGCTGTGGCGAAAATGCGGCGAATAAGCTCAAGGACACGATTTTATCAGGTGATTATATTTGTATAGATGATATACAACGCAAATCGGGAATTAATAATACCGTAGTGGAAAAGCTTGTCGAGATGAAGGTTTTTGACGATTTACCGCAATCTGCACAAATTTCGCTCTTTGATTTATTCTAAATTGTAAAGAAATACGATTTTTAACGAAAATCATTGACTAATTCGCTACATCGTGCTATCATAGTAATATGGTAACACGTTAGCATAGTAAAGCGTAAAGATAGGATAATTATGAAAAAATATA
>JAVBPL010000130.1:0-9696 GCA_031549645.1 Ruminiclostridium sp.
AAGATAATGAAAATTTGTTTCAAACTTACTCTTAATATTGTACCATAAAATATATACTTTGACAAGTTAAATGTTTTTTGAAAAAATACAGCCGCAGTAATTCTGCCTATACAGTTTGTGTTCCTTTGACAAGACAAGCGAACGCTGATAACCACCACGCTTTTTAAAATCAGACAGCAATGCTCGAACACCGATTTCGTTTTCAATATCCACTGAAATATTGTTGATTATTTCGGCGTTTTTATGCGGGCTTACTGTAAGTGTAGTTGCGAAATAATCAGCACCAATTTTTTTAGCCATCTTTGCCGTTTCTGTAAGCCTTAGCTTAAAGCAAAGCGAGCATCTTTTTCCGCCCTCGCTTTCACTCTCTAAACCCTTAACAGCTAGGATAAACGCCCCTGCACCTTCCCGATAATCGCCCTCGATTATCTCAATGCCTCCCAGCTTGTTTATAAAGCGTTTCTGTTCCCCGAGACGCTTTATATATTCATCTTCGGGGCTGATATTTGGGTTAAAATAAAACACGACAAGCTCACATCGGTCTCTTAAATACTCAATAACATAACTGCTGCAAGGTGCACAGCAGCTATGTAGTAGTATTTTTGGACGACCGCCGAAGGAGTCTAGTTCCTTTTCAAGAAGCCTATCATAATTCTTTGCCGATGAGTTTAACATTTTTCTCCTTTAAAAGCTTAATCAGACCTGCCTTATCACCGAATTTTATGTCCTTATCTTCAACAATCAGTAGCGAATTTTCTTTAGTGGTGATATAAGTCGCCGTCGGTGTAAGCGAGCCTTCCTCAAGCTTATCCCACTCTATCATACCGATAGGTTTCGCTTCCTTACTAATCATTATACCTTCCTCGGCTATATACAGCTCCAACCCGTCATTTTCACCGTTGGCTTCTAATAGCTTTTTCGCCATACTTCTCATAAGCATATATAGGAAAACGCCGTAAAGCAGCATTATAGCTAGGGCTACAAATATTACTATTAAGACATAAGTAACCTTTGTAATAATAAAAGTCACCAGTCCTATTATCAGTAAGACAGCCATACATATAAAATAAGATATAAGCATCACCTTCTGGCTTTTTGATTTATTAAGAGAATAGAACAAAGTAAAATCACGAACACTTTCCTTTGTCCAGCTCATATTTGCAATAATCATCTTATATTCCTTTCATAGTGAGAGAAATGCGTTTCTTCGCTGTATCAACCTCAAGAACCTTTACCTTTACAATGTCGCCGACCTTCACCTTCTCAAGCGGGTGCTTGATGAACCGCTCTGACATCTGCGAAACGTGCACGAGTCCGTCCTGATGAACACCAATATCAATAAATGCTCCAAAATCAATAACATTCCTAACTGTTCCCATTAACACCATCTCTGGCTTAAGGCTGTTTATATCCATAACATCGGTGCGTAAAAGCGGCGGCGGCAGCTCATCACGAGGGTCACGTCCAGGCTTGGCAAGCTCGTCTACAATATCTCTTAACGTGGGCTCCCCTATATTAAGCTCGTTCGCAAGAGTAGGTATTCCCTTTGACTGTGCAAGCTCCTTTATTTCCTTGCTTCTTACATTGATATCTGCAAGCTTAAAACCACATATATCGAGAAGCTTCTTTGCGCTATCGTAACTTTCGGGGTGTACGGCGGTGTTATCTAGTGGGTTTTTACCCTCGGCAACTCTAAGGAAGCCCGCACATTGTTCAAATGCCTTTTTTCCCAGCTTCGGGACTTTTAGAAGCTCTTTTCTTTCCTTAAAAGCACCATTATCTTCACGATAAGCCACAATATTCTTCGCAATCGAACTATTCACACCCGCAACATAGCTTAATAAGGAATGTGAAGCAGTATTCAAATCAACACCCACTGTATTTACGCAGTCCTCGACTACTCCCCCTAGTGCATCTGACAACTGATTTTTCGGCATATCATGTTGATATTGCCCGACACCAATAGCCTTTGGGTCTATCTTTACAAGCTCGGCGAGCGGGTCCTGAAGCCGTCTTGCTATCGACACAGCACTTCTGAGTGAAACATCAAACTGTGGGAATTCTTCGGCAGCAAGCTTACTTGCAGAATAAACACTAGCGCCTGCCTCTGAAACTACCATATACGAAACCGCAGTATCAAGCTCATGAATAAGCTCTGAAACGAAAACCTCGCTTTCGTGACTGGCTGTACCGTTACCAATTGCGATTGTGTTAACGCCGTGCTTCTTAATAAGCATCTTGAGCGTTCTTTTTGCTTCCTCGGTTTTGCTTTGAGGAGGAGTGGGATAAACAACTGTTGTATCTAAAACCTTTCCGGTATCGTCCACAACTGCGATTTTACAGCCCGTTCTGTATGCTGGGTCTAAGCCTAAAGTTACTGTTCCCTTTACAGGCGGCTGCATTAAAAGCTGTCTCAGGTTATCACTGAAAACTCTGATTGCACTGTCACAGGCCTTCTCGGTAAGCTCGGTTCTAACACGTCTCTCGATTGAAGGGTGAATAAGCCGCTTATAGCTGTCCTCAATAGCTGCTTTTACAAGCTTTCCGTTATCGTTCTTAGCTTTAACAAAATCGCTCTCGATGACATATATAGCCTGCCCCTCGTCAATGTCTACCGTTACCTTAAGCTTCTCTTCCCTTTCACCGCGGTCGATTGCAAGAATACGGTGTGGCGGAATTTTTGAAATTCCCTCGCTGTATTCATAATAGTTTTTATAAACTCCGTCCTCATCCTTGTTGACTGCTTCGGATTTAAGTAAGGCGATGCGATTGTATAAAGCCATCAGCTTCTTTCTCATATTTGCATCATCAGAAACATTCTCTGCTATTATATCAAGTGCACCCGCAATAGCGTCGTCAGCAGATGACACACCCTTTTCTTCATTTATATATTCCTCGGCGACCGTATATGGATTTCCGAGAACCTGACTGATAATATATTCAGAAAGTGGCTCCAAGCCCTTCTCCTTTGCAACGCTCGCACGTGTTTTTCTCTTTGGCTTGTACGGACGATAAATGTCCTCGACCTCTGCAAGTGTCGCCGCCGCATCAAGACTCGCCGAAATCTCGTCGGTCATGCTGCCGAGTGCCTCAATTGATGAAAAAACCTCTCCCTTTCGTTTCTCAAGACCTCTTAAATATGTCAGTCTCTCGAAAACCTCACGCAAAAGCTGGTCATCTAAGCCACCTGTCGCTTCCTTTCTGTAACGTGCGATAAAGGGAATTGTATTCCCATCGTCCATAAGTGCGACAGCACTCTCAATTTGAGTCAGTTTTACCTTAAATTCATCTGATAAAGTTTTAATAATGTCCATATTTATCCCCATTCTTCTTGAATCTTAAAATATTTTTCCTATTATTTCAAAAGTAGGGCCCTTACTCCATAAAAATGTATTCAAATTTATCTCAAAGCCCTCACCTTGATTTAATGCATAATCTGCAGGTTTTCCTTTAGGTAGTCCATACCCAGAAAGTAAATTCATGATTACACCTGCATGGGTAATAAGCGCCGCCTTCGTAACCTTGTCCTTCATCATATCATGAAAAACCTCGTCAAGCCCGTCGATGCACCTTATTGCAAATTCCTCGTAGGTCTCTCCACCAGGAGGGCATGCATCATAACCACCTTTAAGCCATTCGGTATATTCGGGTAAAAATTCAAGCTCTGCCTGTGTTTTTCCCTCAAAATCACCAAAATCGCATTCGCAAAGATTATCTATTTGCTTAACATATCTATCTGGATAAATTATTTCGGCAGTTTCAAGACACCGCTTAAGCGGACTCGAATATACCTTCTGAACAGGTGGGTAAAAGTCACTCGATTTGTAACCCGCTATCGCCGCATACCCCTCATCGCAGAGCGGCAAATCGGTAAATCCAATATATTTACCTTGCAAATTTCCTTCCGTAATACCGTGCCGCACTAGATATAGTGTATAATTTAACATTTGTAGTATGCCCTCCAAAATAATTTAGGTTTTTTTGTAAAATTTGCCAGTTTACAATGTGAAATATATTTTATATAATATACAGAGTGAATATAGAAATATGAGGTAATACTGATGAACGCTGATTTCCCTCGCATTCTCTCCTTATTAAGAAAGGAAAGACAGCTTAGCCAAAAGCAGGTCGCTACTGATTTAGACATTGCTCAGGCTTTACTTTCGCATTATGAAAAAGGCAAGCGTGAATGTGGTCTTGATTTTTTGGTTAAAGCCGCAAATTATTATAATGTATCGACTGATTATCTTCTCGGTCGTTCGGCTGTAAGCAGCGGTACATTTATAGTTGAGAGCGATATCTCGGAGGACGGCGGCAAAAGTAAAAACGAACTCGGCTCATTGTCAGCAGCACTTACGAAAAAGCTTATAATAAGCAGTATTGAGGTTATATATTCTTTGGTGGCGAAATCTAAGGACTCAAAGCTAATAATGAATATTTCTAACATTTTTTCGCTGACAGTTTACAGAGCGTTTCGCTTAATACATAAATCGAATTCCAGTAACGACAGGCAGTTTTTCGGTATAAGCGAGGAAATGGCTTTTCGCTGTACTGATGCAGGTATTTCAGTATGCGAAGGTTCGGTGCTAAAGCATATAAATGAAAACGAAAATATCATTCCGCAAATAACAACCCAGTCGCTGGAGCTTGAATACCAGAAACAAGCCACTGCACTTCTAAACCTTGTGAAAAATTCCGAAGCGTATTTAAAAGAATTCGAACCTAAATAATATATGAAACGTTGCTAATAGGCAGCGTTTTTTTATTCAGCTTTTTGTCTGCGATTTTTGAATACGTAATTCAGAGCAGAAATTCCGGCTCTATAATTAATAACAACTATAAACAAAAAGAGAATAATAAGAAAAAGATAATATTGATATATATTAGAAACAAGCATTACTACAACCGCCATTAAGCCGAGTATAACCAAATTCGTTATCATCTTAGGAAGCTTCAAATCCATATAAACCAGCTTATGTGTATCAACGGCTCTTATTACAAAAATGACAATATAACTAATCATCGTCGATAAAGCCGCTCCGTCAATACCCATAATCGGAATAAGCAGAATGTTCAAAATAATATTGATAATAGCACCGCAGGAGGTCGTAATCATAGAACGCTTCGACTTTTTAGCTGCTATATAAATACTACCCATAAAGGTCGAAAAACAAGTGAAAAGTACAGCAAGCGCAAGCATCGGTGAATGTAAATACGCATCAGTAAAGCCATCTCCTGCCGCCATAAATGAAAGTAAGGGACGTACAACCAGAAGTAAGCCAGCGGTTACAACATATATAATCGATTGCAAAAAATTAAACACATCAGTGTAGAATTTTGCAATAGTCCTCGAATTTTTTTCTGTAATAGCCGACATATTCCAAGCTTGTGAAAAGGTTCCTGAAATAATTGCAATGATACTTGGCAGCTTATAAGCAGAGTTATACACCCCATTAGCATCACTACCTAGCATAGCGGTTACAATAAATGAATCGGATACACTCGTAATCCACCACATCATGGTAGTGGGTATCATGGGTATACTAAAGCGGTACATAGCTTTTCGGAGCTGCTTGTCCAGTCCGATAAACTGTATATAATTCTTAAGTCCGCCAAGCATAAAGAGAAAAACAATAGATGCCACATCAGCGAGAATTACCGATAAAGCATATCCCGTTACACCTAAATCAAAGAACTTAAGGAAGATTATGTTGAGTACAACATTAACAAACGTCGTAAAAATTCCATCTATCGCAAAAAGTCTTACATTCCCGATAGAACGCACGAAAAGTGAGCATATACTCTTGAAGCTGCTTGAGACCACCCATAAATAAATCAATAGCGTATATTCCGAGAGATTAATGTTAATGTTATCGAGTAAATTAATAAGCGGCATAAACGGAATTAATATAATAAGTCCCGTTATTACCGTTGTAAAAGCAATTGAAAAAACTTGTGTATTATTGCACTTTTTATCAAGCCCAAAGCGTATTACAGCTTCACCTATTGAAAGCGTTGCAAGTGCAACTATTAATGTGCTTGCGTAATTAATATTATTAGTGTCGCCGTAACCGCCTGTACCAAGTACATCGGTATAAAAACGCATCATTATATAAACAAGCAGCTTTGAACCTAATTGTCCAATTGCTAGGACAAAGGTGTTTGATACAAGCTTTTTATATCTATCCAATTTTTACCCTTGTCCCTCCTTAGCTTATGTGATTTATCAAATATTTTTATTAAAGGGCTTTTATTTTCTTGTAATATATGTTATAATTATCCTGTTAGGTTAACAAAATTGAAAGGATTTTAACAATGAAAGGTTTCTTAAAGTTCACAGTATTCGTTGCCAGTCTCGCTGTAATCGCGGTCGCTATAAAGACAATTATAGACGTGCTTTACAAGAATACCACCTTGTATTTCACTCCCGATGAGGATAATGTGCCATTTTAATTTTCTCTCAAATTCTTAAAAAAATCTGTTAAAACCGCTCCGCATTCATCTTGAAGCACACGGCTTCTGACAAGAGGAATGTGATTAAACGGGTACTCATACAGATTTAAGAGAGATGATAAGGCTCCGCCTTTTTCATCAAAGGCACCATAAACTATACGCTTAAGCCTTGCGTTTATTGCTGCACCTGCGCACATTGGACAGGGTTCAAGGGTAACATATAACGTACATGCACTTAGCCGCCAGCTACCCAGCTGTTTTGCGGCATTTTCTATTGCAATAATTTCGGCATGGGCTGTCGGTGAATTGTTACACTCACGTCTGTTATAGCCCTCGCCGATAATAATATTGTTTTCATCTACGACTATTGCACCAACTGGACATTCACCTATATCGGCAGCTTCTTTAGCAAGCGCCAACGCTTTAAGCATCAATTCTTCATCTAAAAGCATCTTGCCAACCCTCCATGCAAATTTACCCAATTGCTATAATTATACTATAAATGGGGTAATTTTACAAGAATTAATTTAAAGCGTTTTTAAGACGCCTTTTTCTAAATAAACAGTACCATATTCTTCAGTGCCAATAGTGCAGTTATTATCAGCGGTTAGAGTGATTTTAACCGCTTTTCCATTTTCCCAGGCAATATCCACTGTTATGCCGCCTCTGGCACGCAATCCTCTTACCGAGCCGCTTTGCCACGCTTTTGGCAGTGCGGGCAAAAACACAAGCTTACCATTATGACTTTGAAGCAGCATTTCCGCAATCCCAGCAGTAACCCCAAAATTTCCGTCAATTTGAAACGGAGGGTGACTATCGAAAAGATTGTTATAAAGCGAGCCTTTGATAAATCTCACAATATCATCCCATGCATTCTCGCTGCATCTCATTCTCGCCCAAAAATTTATTATCCACGCCCTGCTCCACCCTGTGTGACCACCACCATGCTGAAGTCTCCGTTCAAGCGTTTTGACAGCAGCATCCATTAACTCAGTATCAAATGTAATAGCTGTACCTGGGTGAACAGCAAAAAGGTGCGAAATATGACGATGCCCGATTTCGACCTCCTCGTATTCCTCAGCCCATTCCTGAAGCGTTCCGTTGCTCCCGATATTCGGCTGCGGTAGCTTATTTAATGTACCTTGATATCTCGTTATTTCATCATTAGATAACACATCAAGACTTAGTAATCCTGTTATAAGCTCAGATAAAATCTGACTGTCCATCGATGCACCATGACAAAGATTTCCCGTTTCGCCGCTCCTTAGGCGATATGTGTTTTCGGGCGAGGAGGTTGGGCAAACCACAAGCTCACCATTATCATTTTCCATTAGTGTCTCTTCGAAAAAAAGCACCGCTTCCTTTATTATCGGTAAATATTCGTAAATAAAATCCTTGTCGCCCGTGAAACTGTAATGCTCTATTATGTGGAGACAAAGCCATGCCGCACCCATTTGCCAGTAGGTAGACGATGGTAGCGTATCCTGAGGTGCACAGTCCCCCCAAATATCCGTATTATGATGAGCCACCCATCCACTAGCCTTATACATCTCACTTGCACATGCCCTGCCGTTCGGAAGCATTCTCTTTATATGCTCGAAAAGCGGCTTATGAAGCTCAGAAAGATTGGTGCTTTCAGCGGGCCAGTAATTCATCTCAGTGTTAATATTAATCGTATATTTACTGTCCCAGGCGGGCAGAAAGTCCTTATTCCATATCCCTTGAAGATTTGCAGGAAGGCTGCCTAATCTGCTCGACGATACCAGCAAATAACGCCCATACTTGAATATTACGTTCGCTAGGTCTATATCAGCTTCACCGTTTTTTACATCAGCCAGCCTAATATCAATAGGTATAATGTCCTTATTTTCTGCCGATATCGATAAAATGCATCTATTCATTAGAGAACTCACGTCGTTGATATGCTTCTTTTTAAGCTTATCATAGCCTAATTCTTCGGCTTTATCAAAACGCTCCAGTATAACCTGAAGCGGGTTTTCAAAATAAAAATCAGTTTCAGAGCCTATCAGCAAAACTGCATCATCACCAATATGCAGAGTTTTCCCAATAACACCTAAGCTGCCTTTTATAGCTCTTACAGAAAATGCATATCCGACACCGCTCCTACCCTCCATGCAAATAGTTCTGTCGTCAATTTTCCTAATATCACCTGGGTACGCACCACGTTCAATAATAGCCCTTAAAGCAATACCTGTTGCCTTTATAACCATTACTCCATCGGGACTCGATATAAAGCTTTCCCTTGATATACTTTTGCCACTCATTTTATACGAAGCCCTATGTATTCCAGTATCAATATCAAGACTTCTGACATAATCCTCACATTCTGTCATTTCATATATCTTACTATTCCAGCCTCCGCTTAAACCAAATAGAGATACATCTTCGTCCTCTGGTATTAAAAACATATCGCCTAAAGGTTCATAATGACACTGATTATCAGGTATAGCCGCCATTGCTTCGTTCGCGAGCTTTTCGGCTTCTTTTATTTTACCATCAAAAATTAAGCGGCGAATTATCGGAATATTCGCCGCCGCATCGGGATTAATTCTATTACGAAAGCTTCCATGCCATAAGCTGTCATTATTAAGCTGAAATCGGTCAACCACGGTTCCACCAAAGCACATGGCACCCATGAAGCCGTTCCCTAATGGTAAAGCCTCCTCCCAGTTTTTTGCTGACTGCCTGTACCACAATTTCGTCATATCTAATTCGCCTTTCAACTATCACACGCTGTATATGTAGTGTGGAAAATATCATTTCTGATTATATAACAATCATTAGTATCATCAATGTTACAAGCGAGATAATCGCCCTTGCTGCCAAAGAAGTATTTTTCCTTATCCCAAAAGCTAAAAACCTTAGTGTCACGCTGCACCTGCTCGGCATAAATAATTTTCTCTCCACTCGGTACACAGCATTTTGTGAAGCTTGCTATCTCCTTACGTTCGCCCGTAATGCGATTGGTTACAGTTGGAAAATACTCGGTGGTAGGCGTATAAGGCTGGTCTTTTAAAACATAGCTGCTGGTAAATCTCGATTTTTTTATCGGATACACCTCACCGTAGATACCCACCATGACATAGATATCATCATCGGCAACCGTATCGACATCACCCTCAAGTGTACGGATAATTAACGGTGTTCCGCATGGGAAAATATCAGCGGTTTTCGCAAAGCCTACTGGTAACGGAAGCTTTTTAAATTTTGCCATTGAAGTAA
>JAVBPL010000025.1:0-25521 GCA_031549645.1 Ruminiclostridium sp.
CATCTATTTTTTCTGATGAAAAACCTGATATATTTATGTTTCCGTCGGTTTCGATAACAAGCTCCGATAGGTTGATATCTTTCGGAATGGTAATAATCATTTTGTTCTCGGCTCCACCGTTAAGGTTTATTCCAATGCCGAAGTTATAAAGAGTCAGGTTATCTATTTCGGTAAAAATTGCGGTGCTTCCCGATTTATTAAGCGAATAGCCCGTCTTAATATCACCATTATAAATATTATAAAGCGTGGTTGAATATTCGTCACCTTCTGTAATCGTTACATTGCCATAACTGCCGTTTATTACGATTTTTTCGCAGCCATCAAGGCTGACAGTTTCCGAAGCCATACTTTTTTCTAAATCGGTGTAGACCACGAAGCCGCTGCTGCCATTATAATATACAGTAGTTGCCGCACCGCCGAAAAACGCCGATACTGCTGTTACGCTGCCTGTTATTATTAAGATAATGCTTATAATTATAGTATATTTAGTAAATTTCTTCATGCCGTTTTCCTCCGAAGCAGCTTTCTATTTATAATAGATACAAGCCCTCTTAAAATAAATTTTATAGCTTTTATGAAAAGCTGCCAGAGCTTAAATGATGCAAGAGAAAGTAAGGCACCAGCTCCCACTGCAGCTATTCCGGTTCCTGCCATAAATAACGCTGTCGCGATATGCTGTACCAAAATAGGCAGAGATATTCCAATATACATAAATCCGCCCACAAAAATCGCAACTCCCGATGCGGTTAGCATAACAAGTGAACCTGCAAATGCGATAAAAACCATAAGCATAGCCATAGCAAGACAAATGACAACCATCAGCAAAACCACAAAAAACATAATAGCAAGCGGTAAAGCTATTGGTGAAGCAAAAACTGCAAGAAGTGCCAGCATCACAGTTTTAAAGCCTTTCTTGGCTGTTACTGGGGTGTCGGATTGTTCAGTTATTGCTTTCTCGCAGATTATGCTGAATGCGACCTCTTTCGGGGTACCTAAGCTATTTAAAGCCTGTCCAAAGCTCTCTTCACCTCTGTCCTCGAAATATTCATCATAGAATAAAACTGCGTCGTCTATCTCCGATTTTGGCAGTCTTTTTAGATGCTTTTGCAGCTCTGACAGATAATCTGCTTTATTATTAATTGTTTTCATTAATTTAAAATATCCTTTCATTTTGAGCCGATACACGTGAGTTTTCTTGTTTGAACCATTTTGACCCGAGGTCAAGTCGTTTCGGCGGGTTTGAAAAACTTTTACCAAAAAATCAATAAATTAAAAAGTTTTTCAAACTAGGCCCCCTTCCATTATAACATCAACCTTTTCTTTATAAATTTCCCATTCATTGCGGTACTCGGCTAAAACGGTTTTTCCCGTATCGGTTATTTTGTAGTAACGCCTGTTCCTGCCTTGAAAGGGGTTATCGTAGGTTGTAAGATAGCCGTCTTTTTGTAAGCGTCTTAAAACAGGGTACAGCGTTGACTCTGAAACTTCAAAAAGTGTCTGTACAGATTGGGTTATTATATATCCGTAGGCATCACCCTTTGAGATAATACTAAGCACACAGGAATCTAGCAGTGCAGAGCCTAATTGAAATACCAAACTTAAAACCTCCTTTTATGTTTTGGTTATGACAATATTATACGGCGTATAATATTGTTTGTCAAGATATATTTGAAAAATAATTTGTAAATTTTGCATAAAAATTTCCTATAATTATTTATACTCATTTTTCTATAATGTATTGACAAATAGACTAAAACGCAATATAATAGATATTGCAGCCGAGTGAGATACAATATATTGTGTTTTGCAAAAAAACGGAATAAACCTAGTATTAAAGCAACTGTGAATATATTTTAAACATAAAGTGAAGGGAGAAAATAATGCTGACAAAAATCCAGAAACGTGACGGGCGTCAAGTCTCGTTTAATATCGATAAAATCGCTGACGCAATTTATAAAGCAGCAAGGTCTGTGGGAGGTCATGATTATAGCTCTGCGCTTGAGCTTGCTGAAGAGGTATGCAACACTCTTGAGGAAGCGACAGCACTTAAGGGTACCCTTCCGACCGTTGAGGAGGTTCAGGATACGGTTGAAAAAATCTTGATTGAGAGCGGACATGCTAAAACGGCTAAAGCCTACATTTTATATAGAGCAGACCGCACCAGAATTCGTGAGATGAACACGAGACTGATGAAAACCTTTGAGGATTTAACATTCAAGCCAGCCAACGAATGTGATATAAAGAGAGAAAATGCCAACATTGACGGCGATACCGCAATGGGAACAATGCTGAAATACGGTTCAGAGGGCGCAAAGCAATTTTATGAGATGTATGTACTGGCACCCGAACATTCTAAAGCCCATGCAAGCGGTGATATTCATATACACGACTTGGATTTTTTAACGCTTACAACAACCTGTTGTCAGATAGATCTACTTAAGCTGTTTAAGAACGGCTTTTCAACTGGACACGGTTATCTGCGTGAGCCTAATAATATTGCGAGCTATTCTGCGCTTGCCTGCATTGCTATCCAGTCAAATCAGAACGACCAGCACGGCGGACAGTCGGTGCCGAACTTTGATTATGCTATGGCTGATGGTGTGCGTAAGTCTTACAGACAGATTTATGAGAAGAATATTCTCCGTGGAATTGGTTTATATACCGATAATCTTGAGCTGGACGAGCTAGACCAGAAAATTAAAGATTATATTCAAAAAATAGAGGACGAAAAAGGTTTGGTGCCTTGTATCGCAAACAATAACGGCTTTTCCGAGCTGGAGTTTCCTTATATTAAGGAGCTTATCGGTGGAGATGAAAAGCTGGCATTAAAGGTTCAGGACTTCTCGGTGAAACTTACCAAAAAAGAAACCGACCGTGCAACCTACCAGGCAATGGAGGCACTGGTACATAATCTCAACACCATGAACAGCAGAGCGGGAGCGCAAACTCCGTTCTCCTCCATTAATTACGGTACTGATACCACTCCTGAGGGCAGAATGGTAATCAAGAACATTCTTCTTGCAAACGAAAGCGGTTTAGGTAACGGCGAAACCCCGATTTTCCCAATTCATATTTTTAAGATAAAAGAGGGTATAAATTATAACCCTGACGATATCAACTACGATTTATTCAAGCTTGCCTGCCGTGTTAGTGCAAAGCGGCTTTACCCTAATTTTTCTTTTATAGACGCACCCTTTAATCTGCCTTACTACAAGCCTGGCGATTATGACTCTGAGGTTGCATACATGGGCTGTCGCACTCGTGTGCTTGCAAATGTGCATGACAAGGACCGTCAGACGGTTTCTGGACGTGGAAATCTTAGCTTCACCTCGCTTAATTTGCCGAGACTTGGTATTCTTTCGGGCGGTGATATTGTGAAGTTCTTTGAGTCGCTTGAGGACACCATGAATTTGATTATCGGGCAGTTAATGCATCGGTATAAAATTAAAGCACAAAAGCGTATTCGCAATTATCCCTTCCTTATGGGGCAGGGGGTTTGGCTTGATTCTGAGAAGCTTTCCCCTGATGATTTTGTGGGTGAGATTTTAAAGCATGGTACGCTTTCTATGGGCTTTATCGGTCTTGCAGAGTGCCTAAAGGTTCTGACAGGTAAGCATCACGGAGAGAGCCCAGAAGCACAGGAGCTAGGACTTCGTATTATTAAGCGTATGAGAGCCAGAATGGACGAGGAGTGTCAACGAAGCGGTTTAAACTTCTCGCTGCTTGCTACTCCCGCAGAAGGCTTATCGGGTAGATTTGTGCGGATTGATAAGAAGCGTTTCGGCGAGATAAAGGGTGTTACCGACAGAGATTATTACACAAATTCCTTCCATGTGCCAGTTTATTATGATATTTCGGCATACAAGAAGATTGAACTTGAGGCACCTTATCATGCACTTACAAATGCAGGGCATATCAGCTATGTTGAGCTTGACGGCGACCCTCTGAATAATCTTGAAGCATTTGAAAAAATTATTCGCTGCATGAAGGAGCAGGGTGTCGGTTATGGCTCGATTAATCACCCTGTTGACCGTGACCCTGTCTGCGGATATACCGGAATTATTGGCGACAGATGCCCGAAATGCGGACGTCTCGAGAGCGACGGTATAAAGTTCGAGCGTATACGCAGAATTACAGGCTATCTTGTTGGAACTATCGACAGATTTAATAACGCTAAGCGTTCCGAGGAAAGTCAGCGTGTTAAGCATAGCCTGATGGAAAATGATTGAGAACAGCCGATTTACAATGCTCGACGAAAGCTTTGAGTGTACTGTTTGCGGAAAGGCAATTACACCGCTTGGTTATACAGCTCGTGACCATTGTCCGCACTGCCTTTCGTCGCTTCATCTCGACAACAACCCAGGTGACAGAGAAAGCGACTGCAAAGGGATTTTAAAGCCTATTGGTATCGAAATGAATAAAAAAGGCTGCCAAATTGTCTATAAATGTGCACGCTGCGGAATTCGCAAAAAAAATATCGCCGCAAAGGACGATAGCATGGATTTGATTATAAAGCTTTCGGCTGAACCTATATGAACGAATTTTACCCACCGCAAATGCGGTGGGTAATGATTATGGAGGAGCATATGACCTACGTTATGTCCGATATTCATGGATGCTATGATAAATATATAAAAATGCTTGAAAAAATTAATTTCAATAAAAATGATGTTCTATATATTTTGGGGGATGTCGTTGACCGTGGTGCAGAGCCTATCCGTGTTTTAAAAGATATGATGATGAGAGATAATGTAATCCCTATTATCGGTAATCATGAGGTCTTGGCAATTGAGTGTCTGGATAAGCTTTTAACCGATATAACCGAAGATAATTTTAAAACTCTACTTGATAACGATAGTATAGCGGAGGTTAATCTTTGGATTGTAAACGGTGGTATTCCGACTATAAAGGGCTTAACTGAGCTTCCAAATAATGAACGCAATTATATTTATGAATACTTGACCGAATTCTCATTATATGAAAAGGTGGTTGTGGGTGGAAAAAAGTATATTTTAACGCACTGCGGACTGCCGCGTGGCGCTTCTATAAATAATTTGAATAAATACAATCAATATCAATTTATTAATGCTGTGATTGATTATGATAAAAAATACTTCGATTATATTTATTTGGTGCATGGGCATCTTCCGACTAGACATATAGATATAAGCTATAAAGATAAAGCATATATTAAAAATAATCATATTGCAATTGATACTGGTGCGGTTTTCGGCGGTCCGTTGTGCTGCGTTTGCCTTGATAATCATAAGGAATTTTATGTATAATACTTATCCCGCCTCCGTTAAAGGAAGCGGGATTTTATTTTCTTCAAGTTTTCTTCAAGCTTTATGCTTTATTATACATAGGTGGAACTATAAAATTAAAGAAAGGACAAAGCAATATGTGTGAAAAGGCACGTCACGAGCTTAAGCATAGTATAAACTACGGTGACTATATTGTGCTTAAAAACCGACTTAATGCCGTCATGCAAAGGGACTGTCATGCGGGTGCAGAGGGTGAATATCAGATACGCAGTCTGTATTTTGACACACCTAACGATAATGCTCTTAGAGAAAAGCTTGACGGGGTAAATCGGCGTGAAAAATTTAGGATAAGGTATTATAATTTCGATGAAAATTATATTATGCTTGAAAAAAAGTCAAAAATAAACGGGCTATGTTATAAACACTCCGAACGGCTTACAAGGGAGGAGGCGGAGGATTTAATAAAAGGCAAGAGGCTTGCTGCAAATAAACCCTTATCAGCCGAGTTAATTGCAAAAATGCAGACAACCTTACTCAAGCCGAAAACTATCGTGGATTATCTTAGGACACCGTTTATTTATTCAGCGGGGAATGTTAGAATTACCTTTGACAGACAGATAAAAACGGGTTTGCTTTCGACTGATTTTTTCAGTTTGGATACTCCGATGATTTCCGTCAGAGACGACCTCATAATTTTAGAGGTAAAGTATGATGAATTTATTCCCGACTTCATTGTACAGCTTCTTCAAATCGGAAACAGGCGTGCTAATGCATGCTCGAAATATGCTTTATGTAGAACATATTGTTAATAATAAGGAGAAAAAATATGACTTTTAATGACATTTTTAAATCTAGCTTTCTTGATAATGTATCAAGTGTATCGATTTTTGATATGGTTTTGTCCTTTGTACTGGCGTTCGGTATCGGTATCTTAATTTTTATGGTGTATAAAAAAACGTATAAAGGCGTAATGTATTCGGCAAGCTTCGGCGTTTCGCTGATAGCCATGACACTCATAACAACACTAGTTATTCTTGCTGTAACAAGTAATATTGTATTATCGCTCGGTATGGTGGGTGCACTATCAATTGTGCGTTTTCGTACCGCTATTAAAGAACCGCTCGATATTGCCTTTCTGTTCTGGTCAATTGCTGCCGGAATTGTGCTTGCAGCAGGCTTAATTCCGCTTGCGGTTTTCGGAAGCGTAGTTATAGCGGTAATTCTCCTCGTTTTTGTAAACAAAAAGCCTTCGGATAATCCATACATTATAGTTATAACCTGCGATGGCGACGAAGCCGAAAAGCAGGTTTCGAGTATGCTCCCTGATATGGTAAACAGGAGTGTAATCAAGAGCAAGACTGTATCTCCGCAGTCGGTGGAGATTAATTTCGAAGTGCGCCTTAAGGGTGATGATACCGCTTTTGTAAACGAACTGTCACGGGTTAACGGTGTGAAAAATGTCGTGCTTGTTAGTTATAACGGCGATTATATGGGCTAAAGTGGTGATTTTATGTTAAAAAGTAAAAATACATCTTTAGTCTGCTTTGTAATCATTGCATTAACGGTAATAATTACGCTGCTGTTCATGTTCAGCGGTTCGCTCGGAGTGCTTGCTGTACAGGCTAAGATGCCGTATGAGGATACGCTTTTTTCTACCGATAAGGTGCATACGCTCGACATAACAGTTGACACTGACGAATGGAGCAATTTACTCCAAAATGCGACTAATAAAGAATATATAAGCTGTATGGCAGCAATTGACGGTGAAATTCTGACAAATATCGCTATTCGCGCTAAGGGAAATTCGACCTTAAGTTCAATTGCAAGCTCAGATAGTGACCGATACAGCTTTAAGGTGGAGTTCGACCATTATGTAAAGGGGCAGACCTATCAAGGACTGGATAAGCTGGTGCTTAACAATATCGCACAGGATAATACCTATATGAAGGATTATCTTTGTTATCAAATGATGAATTATTTTGATGCTGATGCTCCGCTTACTTCGTTTATTTATATAACTATAAACGGCGAGGATTGGGGGCTGTATCTCGCAGTCGAGGGTGTCGAGGATGCTTTTCTTGAACGTAATTACGGAAATGAAAACGGTAATCTTTATAAGCCCGAAAGCGATTCCATGTTCGGCGGCGGAAAAATGGAAAATAATGATTTTGCTGGTGGAAATCGGCAGGTTGATGAGCAGTTTAATGAGCAATTCGCAGAAATCGCCGAAAAAATTCAAAACGGTGAAATTGATATGGAGCAGATGTTCGGACAGTTTGAAGAAAATAGGGGAGCGAACAGAGGCGGAGGAAATTTCGCAATGGGCGGCATGAATGCAAGCGATGTAGCTTTAAAATATACTGACGACACCTTCGAAAGCTATGAAAATATCTGGAGCGGTGCAAAAACCGATATTACCGATGAGGATAAAGCTAGGCTTATAAGCTCGTTAAAACAAATGAATAACGGTGAAAATCTGAATGATGTTCTCGATGTCGAGGAGGTTCTGCGGTATTTTGTTGTTCATAATTTTGTGCTGAACTTCGACAGCTATACGGGCAGTATGCTCCATAATTACTATTTATACGAAAATGATGGTCAGCTGTCGATGATTGCGTGGGATTATAATTTAGCCTTCGGTGCGTTCGCTATGGGTTCCTCAGACTCGGCAGGGGGTTTAGTTAATTATCCTATTGATACACCGCTTTCGGGGGCAAGCTTAGAGGATAGACCGCTATTAAATGCTTTATTTAACGATGAAGCCTGCTTCGAAAGATATCACGAGCTGTTTTCGGAGCTTATGAAAGGCTTCTTTGATGGCGGTGACTTTGCCAGTCTCTATGACAATGCGATATCTTTAATATCACCGTATGTAGAAAAGGACCCGACGGCTTTTTGCTCTTATGATGAATTTATTGTGGCTTCTGAAATGCTGCGTGAATTTTGCCTGCTGCGCGCCGAAAGCATAAAGGGACAGCTTGAGGGTACAATTCCATCAACATCTGAAGGACAAACCGCAGATAGTACGTCGCTAATAACGGCAGATGATATAGATATATCTGTTATGGGTTCAAATGGACGCGGCTTTAATATGAGTGAAAAAGGAAATTTCGGTGGTTTTGGCGGCATTAACAACTTTAAAGATAGAAAAGAAACCGTGACCGCCAACGGCGAAAACACCTTGCTAATGGCAAACGCTATTGAAGGTGGTATACCAAATATGGGTGATTTTGGCGGGGCTCCTCCAGATATGCCAAATATGGGTGAGGCTCCTCCGAATATGCCTAATATGGGTGATATGCCAAGCATGGGAGAAATTCCCGCTGATTTTGAGAGTGATACTACATCTGATAATGAGGAACAAACAAAACCAAGTACTAATTCTGATAATAATACCGATAAAGCAGGACAGTTTAATTTTCAAAACCAACAACCACAAGATACGAAAACTGTATCAACGGATAACGAAAACGGCTATTTATGGATATTAGGTTCGGCAGCTTTTCTCTCATTAGGATTAATATTCGCAAAGCTAGCTTATCGTAAATAAAAATACTCCCTCAACTATTGTTGAGGGAATACTTTTATAATTCAACTGTAAACCTTACCCATTTTCCTTCTTCGCCTGTAACACCTATTTTCCATTTATTAAGCTCTGCTACTGAACCTGCTATCGCAAGACCTAAGCCAAAGCCGCCTGTTTTCCTGTCTCTGGAGTAGTCGCTGCGGTAGAAGCGTTCGAAAATCATTGTACGTTCTTCCTCTGGAATTCCTTTTCCTGTGTTATATACTGATAAGAAAAGCTTTGATTTTTCCTGCTTTAAGTTTACGTCAAGTGTTCCAGATGAATTCGAGTGCTTAATTGCGTTATCAATAAATATTGCGGTTATTTGCCGTACCGCATTTATGTCTCCCGTATATTTAAGGTCGGGTGCTATGTTATAGGTTAGCGTTTTGCCTTCCTCGAATATGCGGCTTTCAAATTCGAGTGTGGTACCTAGTACCAGGTCGCTTATATCGAATTTCGACATTTGCGGCTTTGCTTTTTCGCCTGTTTTGGCAAGCTCCAGTAAGTCGTTAATTAGCTTATTCATGCGTTCGGATTGGCTTTTTATGTTAGTCAGCCCTGTGATTTCGCCGATTTCGTTTTGGAGGACATCGGCGTTTGCTGATATGATTGTGAGCGGTGTTTTAAGCTCATGGCTTGCATCAGAAACGAAACGTCTTTGCTTATCGAAGGCGACCTTGACTGGCTTTACCGCCCAGCCCGAGAGAAGAAGCACTATTACAAAAAGCACTATGCTTGTTATGCCTGCCGCCCATAAGGATATATTTTTAAGCTGGTCAAGCAGCTGCAGCTCTATGCCTCTTTCGGAAAATATCACCAGAGTACCGTAATCCTTTTCGGCTACTAAATATTGCAGGTTGTTAATTTGCCCGCTTGCCTTGTTTTTTAAAACAGCCTGTGATGCGTATTCGACGGCTTCCTCATCGGTCATGCTGAACATATTATCCGCCCATATATCAAGCGTATTTCCTTCAGTATCGAGCCTAACATAGAAGAAACGCCCCATACTAAGCATATCGTTATAATCGAATCTTTTACCAAAATCATCTTTTCGGTTTTCAAACATATCACCTATGGGTGGCTCCGGAATGTCCCCATTTGGGGTGAAATGCTTAAAATTTTCGGCTCTTTTATCATAAATTACTATTCCGTCATTAGCGGCGATATCCTCAAGCAGCTTACTGGTTTGAGTTTCTGAAATACGATTCATAAATATATTTAACGTAAGGAACATGCTGATAAATACCAGCAGTAAGGCACCCATTACTATTATAATAAATTTTAATCTTAATTTTTTTATCATATCTTATGATGCTTCCTTCCTACTACTCCAGCGAATAGCCTACGCCTCTAAGTGCTTTTACATTAATATCAGATTTTATAGCGGCAAGCTTTTTTCTTAAAAACGAGACATAGACTTCAATTGCGTTATATTCGGCATCGTTGTCGTAACCCCATATTTTTTCGATCAGAAGCTCTTTCGGGATTATCTGATTGCTGTTTTGCATCAGTATTTCCATCATTTGGTATTCCTTTATACCGAGCTTTACAGATTTGCCAGCACAGCTTAATTCATGAGTATTTTTATTAAGAACAGTTTTGTTAAAGCTAAGCTCATCGGCGGTAAATTCGCCCTTTCTGCGTGTTAACGCCCGTATTCTTGCCAGCAGCTCGCCTGTTACAAAGGGCTTTGTGAGATAATCGTCGGCGCCTATATCAAGCCCCGATATTTTATCCTCCACCTCGCTTTTTGCTGTAAGAAGTAAAATCGGAGTGGAAAATTGCTGTTTTCTAAGGCTTGAAAGCACAGCTAAGCCGCTCTTGCCAGGCAGCATTATATCAAGAATAATCAAATCGTAAATCCCCGTGAGTGCGTAATCCTCGCCGTCAATACCGTCATAAACTGCATCTGCGGAATATCCGTTTTGCTGTAAAAGCTTAATTAGTACCTCAGACAGCTCCTGTTCGTCCTCGACTACAAGTATGTTCATAATTTTATTCCTCCCTACTAACACCATATCTCATCTTAATTATAACAGCTTTTATTGAAATATTATTGAAAATAAAGAGCCACTTTAACAAGTGGCTTATTATTTTGTTATAAGAAGTATTCTACGCCAGCCTTGAATATCGGCATATTTTTATTTCCTGGTACATTAACTGCACAGCCAGCGGAAATTCTTTCGGTGTGCCCCATTTTACCGAGTACTCTGCCGTCGGGGGAGATTATTCCCTCAATTCCAAGGTCGGAGGTGTTAGGATTATAACGTAAATCCATAGTGGGATTGCCGCCTAAATCCACATACTGTGTCAAAATCTGACCGTTTTCAATTAGGTTCTTTATAACGTCATTATCGGCTGCAAATCTGCCCTCGCCATGTGAAATCGGAACTGAATAAATTTCGCCAGGCTTACAATGAGTGAGCCACGGTGAATTATTTGTGCAGACCTTAACGGATACCATTTGTGATTGGTGACGTCCGATTTTATTGAAGGTGAGCGTGGGGCTCTTTTCGGTCATTTCGCAGATTTCACCGTATGGCACTAGCCCAAGCTTTATCAGTGCCTGGAAGCCGTTACAGATACCGAGCATTAAGCCGTCACGATTTTTCAACAGCTCGTGAACTGCATCACGAACTCTGTCGTTACGGAAAAATGCGGTGATAAATTTACCCGAACCCTCAGGCTCGTCACCTGCACTAAAGCCGCCAACAAGAGCGATTAACTGGCTCTGAGCAATTTTTGCGGAAAATTCCTTTATAGAATCCTCAATTGCGTCTGCGGTGAGGTTTCTGATTACGAAAATATCAGTATCAGCACCTGCTCTTGCAAAAGCGTCAGCCATGTCGTATTCGCCGTTTGAGCCTGGGAACACAGGAATAAGAACACGGGGTTTTGCTACTTTATTCTTAGGTGAAATAGGAATTATATTTCCCTTTGTATAGCATATTGCATCAGGTGCTTTTTGGGTTGGTAGGGTATTAGTGAAAATCGGTTCCAGTACCTGCTCCCACTTGTTTTCATATTCTGCTATGTCAATGATGGTGCTGCCGCATTTTATTTTATATTCTTCTGTTGTATGTCCGATTACCGTTGCGTTTTCGAATTCCTCATTCGCTTCAATTACGAAGGCTCCATAGCACATATTGAATAAATCGTCGTCGTGCAAATCGCTGTTAAGCTCGGCACCTATTCTATTTCCAAGCGACATCTTGAATATCGCTTCGGCTACGCCGCCGCCTGCCAGTGACCATACTGATATTGCGTTCTTTTTCTCGATTTGCTCCTCGACAGCCTTAAATACTTCCTTGACACTCTCGTAGTCGGGGAGGTAATTTTTATCATATTTCGGGGTAATAAGAAGGATTTTGCTTCCCACTTTTTTAAATTCAGCCGAGATAATATTATCACTTTTTTCAGTTGCAACTGCGAAGGAAACCAAGGTTGGGGGGACATCAATGCTCTCAAAGCTGCCTGACATTGAGTCCTTGCCGCCGATTGCGGGGTTTCCCATTCTGATTTGAGCTTCATAGGCACCAAGAAGTGCAGCAAAGGGCTTGCCCCAACGTTCTGGCTTATTCATGGTTCTTTCAAAATATTCCTGGAAGGTAAGCCTTGCCTTACTCGCTTTACCGCCCGCCGCAACCAGCTTTGCGAGAGATTCGATTACCGCAAGTGCCGCTCCGTGATAGGGCGACTGCTTTGAGACTGCGGGATTGAAGCCCCATGTCATGATAGATGCGGTAGTGGTTTTACAACCTGGTACGGGTATTTTAGCCGCCATTGCCTGTACTGGAGTCTGCTGTGTTTTGCCGCTGAAGGGCATTAAAACAGTCGAAGCGCCGATTGAGGAGTCGAAACGCTGTATCAGTCCCTTTTGTGAGCAAATATTAAGGTCAGTTACCAGCTTTTCCCAGCCCTCAGGGGTGTTTGTAAGCCTTGATTTATAAGAAACCAAGGGCTTGTGAACCTTGATGTCGGTGTGCTTTTCTGCGCCGTTTGAGTTAAGAAAATCACGGGAAATATCTACAATCTGCTTGCCGTTCCAGTTCATCTTGAGCCTAGGTTCTTCGGTAACTGTTGCTACAATTGCCGCCTCAAGGTTTTCGGTCGAAGCGAGCTTCATGAATTTTTCAGCATCTTTTTTATCTACGACAACCGCCATACGTTCCTGTGACTCCGAGATTGCGAGCTCGGTGCCGTCGAGACCGTCATATTTTTTACGCACCTCGTTTAAGTCTATTTCGAGACCGTCCGCAAGCTCGCCGATTGCAACCGAAATTCCGCCTGCACCGAAGTCATTACAGCGTTTGATAAGCTTGGTGGCTTCTGGATTTCTGAATAGTCGCTGAAGCTTTCTTTCTTCTGGAGCGTTACCCTTTTGAACCTCTGCGCCGCTCTTTTCAAGACTGCTTAGATTATGAGATTTTGAGGAGCCTGTCGCACCGCCACAGCCGTCTCGTCCTGTTCTTCCGCCAAGAAGAATTATTATGTCATCTGGAGCAGGGCGTTCACGTACTACATTCTCGATTGGAGCGGCGCCGATAACGGCACCTATTTCCATTCTTTTTGCCATATAGCCGTCATCGTAAATTTCAGCTACATGACCGGTCGCAAGTCCTATCTGGTTGCCGTAGGAGGAGTATCCCGCTGCGGCAGTTGTTGTGATTTTTCTAGGAGGGAGCTTGCCCTCAATAGTTTCGCTAACGGGGAGTAAGGGGTCAGAGGAGCCTGTTACACGCATCGCCTGATATACAAAGGAACGTCCCGATAACGGGTCTCTGATTGCACCGCCGAGACAAGTTGCCGCTCCGCCGAAGGGTTCAATTTCGGTGGGGTGGTTGTGGGTTTCGTTCTTGAACATAAGAAGCCACTGCTCGTCCTTGCCGTCAACATCTACGTCTATTTTAACTGAGCAGGCGTTGATTTCCTCACTTTCATCGAGGTCGGGAATTAAGCCGTCTGCTTTTAGCTTTCTGGTTGCTGTGGTTGCTATATCCATAAGGCAGGTGGGTTTTTCTCCGCGTCCAAGCTTTGCTTTATGGCTTTGATATTTTTTAAATGTCTCTGCGATATAATCCGCACCAATGTCGGCGTTGTCAATAATAGTACCAAAGGTGGTGTGACGGCAGTGGTCAGACCAGTAGGTATCAATCATGCGTATTTCAGTAATTGTGGGATTGCGGCTTTCGCTTCTGAAATATTCCTGACAAAACTTAATATCGCTCTCGTCCATAGCAAGAGAATAGTCGCTAATGAACTCTGCAAGCTCTTTTTCATCAAGATTAATAAAGCCGTCAAGTACCTCAACCTCGCTCGGTATCTCGTACTTGATTTTGAGGGTGTCATAAGCTTCAAAACCACATTCACGGGCTTCAACGGCATTTATCAGATAACGCTTGATTTTTGCAAAATCAGCATCTGTAATTTCGCCTTTAATAATATAAATTTTTGTGTACTTTACTAGCGGGCGTTCTCCACCGCAGAGCATACTAACGCACTGCGCTGCACTATCGGCTCTCTGGTCAAATTGTCCAGGGAGATATTCCGATGCAAACATACGCTCGTCTGCCGAAAGAACGGGCAGCTCGTAGTAAATATCGTCTACAGGCGGCTCGGAAAATACTACTGGAATAGCTCGGTCGAAGTTTCCTTTGCTTAATCCCTCCACATCATAACGGTTTATGATCCTTACACTCTGGAGCTTATTATACTGAAGTGCGGTGCGAAGGTCGGACAAAACAGCTTGTCCTTCTACTGAAAACGGTTCCTTTTTTTCAACATAAATACGAAATACTGACATTTAAATACCATTTCCTTTTCTTATATTTTTATTCCGACACAATAATTTTCCGTGGCTTCGGTAATTTTTATTTTTATATTATCGTGTCTTTCGGCGGTGAGACCGATTATACGCACCGGCGTGTAGTTCGGCGTGTGACCGAATAAAAACTCCGGATTTGTTCTTTTTTCGATTATTATATTTGTTTCCTTGCCGATTTGGGAATGTAAAAAATCCGCTTCACATTTTTTAGCGAGGTTGCTCATTTTGCGGTATCGTTCGGCTTTCATTTTTTCGTCAATGTGATTATTCCAGCCTGCTGCGGCGGTTCCTCTGCGTATCGAGTATGTAAAAACGTGCATCTTTGCAAAATGTATTTTATCCGCATAGGTTAAGCTTTCGTTAAATTCGTCATCGCTCTCGCCTGCGAAGCCTACCATAATGTCGGTGGTAACAGCAGGATTTTTATAGTATCTATAAATCAAATTCACCAGATTAGTATATTCTGTCGTGGTATACTTGCGGTTCATACGTTCAAGTGTTCGGTCGCTTCCGCTTTGAAGCGAGAGGTGGAAATGCGGGCATAGCTTATCGATTTTCGATAGTTCTAAGAGCAGCTTTTCGTCAATCATATCGGGTTCGAGCGACGATAAACGTATTCGTTCTATTCCATTTGTTTTTTCGATTGTTTTTACTGCACTGAGTAGATTTTCGCCTGTGTCAGTGCCAAAGCATGATAGATTTACACCGACTAAAACTATTTCCTTGTTGCCGTTTTGAGCTATTTTTTCGGCTTCTTCCTTTATGCTTTTAAGGCTTCTTGAACGGACATTTCCTCTGGCCTCAGGAATTATACAGTATGAGCAACGGCGGTTGCAGCCGTCCTCAATCTTTAGATTTGCACGGGTTTTGACCCCAAACACCGCTTCGCCAAACTCCTCGTATTTAGTGAGACTTTTGCTCTCCTCGTGGAATGAGAGCGCTTTGCGGGTTTCGAGATGTTCTTTTATTAATGAGGGGAGGGTGCCCTTCTTTGAGGAGCCTAATGTTATATCAGCACCTAGCTTTTCGGCTTCATCAGGGAAGGCTTGGGGAAAGCAGCCGATTAAAACAATTACGCTATTCGAATTTTGCTTTTTTGCGGCTCCTATAAGCTGCCTTACCTTTTTATCGCTGTTTTCTGTTACGGTGCAGGTGTTGATTATAACTACATCTGCTTTTTCTGTATCGGCGACAGGGCAATAACCCTCGCTTTTTAAAAGGGTTTCGATGACTGAGCTTTCGTATTGGTTGACTTTACAACCAAGGGTTGTTATAGCGAAATACATAAATCGACACCTATTTATTTATGCAATATGCACAAATTATAAATTCTTATAAATCTATTATACTTTAATTTTCCGAAATTTGCAACATGGTATTGACTATTTTAAAAATTATGTTATGATATATTTGTAGCAAAAGATAGATATATGAAGGGAAAGGTAAGGAGATTTAATATGACAGAGAGAAAAATTTTAATTTCATCAATCGACGAGGTAAAGGAATTTATTGCAGTTGTGAATGCATATCAATACGATATCGATTTAAGATCGGGTAAATATGTAGTAGATGCTAAATCGATTATGGGTATATTCAGCCTTGATTTGAGCAAGCAAATTGATATAATAATTCACACCGCAGACTGCACTGACCTGCTCGATGAGATTAGCAAGTTTTTAGTAAAATAATAATAAACGGAGGGCACCACCAATGAAAGAGTTAACCATTAAAATCAGCACAATTAACGATGTAAAGCAGTTTGTAAACACAGTTTCTAGATTTGATTTCGATGTTGATGTGATTTCGGGAAGATACGCTATCGATGCAAAATCAATCATGGGTCTTTTCAGCCTTGACTTGTCGAAGGAGCTTCAGATTAAAATCCATTCTGATAGCTGCGACACCTTGCTTGCTGAATTAAAGGACTTTATCGTTTAATCTTTTGCTATACTTAATACTAAATAGGTTAGTATAAAATCCGTGAAAATGAAAATTTTCACGGATTTTTATATTTATTTGAAAAAACTGTTTATAATCTCGGTTGCCTTGTCGTTATTATTGGTTGCATAATAGAATAAATACTCGTTTTTCACCTTTATAACAGCACCCTCCAGCTTGTACATTTCGTCGGGAGCGTAAGACTTGTAGGTTTCGGTTTGACTGTCTAGGCGTTCCTTAGCTATCGGTTCGGATGCCTTTGCGGCTTTGCTGTCGGTGAACTTAATAACAGCAAGCTCATCGGGGTATGCTCCAGAACCGCAGATATAATACGAAAGCTCGCTGACGGTCGAGGTATCAACAGGGATAAGGTGCTTGAGGTCGTCTACGCTCTTTTCTGCCGCAGACGAAAATTCTACCTCCTCTAGGATTTTTTTAGTGATATCGGATACGCTAGGCTGTGGATTTTCGCTGCTTCCGCAGGCTGACATAAGAAGCAGAGCTGCTGATAGAATTAATGCTGTAATTTTTTTCATTTTCTTTTGTCCTTTCTCTTTATATATTTTGTAGTAGGCTTAACACTGCCCCATAAGCGGCGGGGAGGAAATGAAGCCCATCCTCCTCTGCGTAAGCGGCCGCCATATAGCCTGTGTCGTCCTTCAGTAATGTACAGACATCTACGAAGATAACCTCTTTATCCTCCGCAAGCTCCTTTAAGAGCTTGTTATAGGAATTGATTTTATTCATATTTTCATCGGGGTGATTGGATTCGTGAACAGCTGTTACTGGTGGAATTGACATTAGCTTAATAACGCTTTCGGGGCTTGCTGCTTTGATTTCATCTATTAGCTTGCCCATTTGGTTTGCCATATAATCAGCGGATAGGAAGCCCATTCCGTTTGTACCCAGCATTATATTTACGTGAGTAGGTTTATAAGCCTTAATCGTATCTACTGCGTACTCGTCGTTAATTTCAGTTGTAAAGATTGATTCGGGATTGAGACCTATTTTTGCTACGACATTTTCGTAGGGAAGATAACCGTATGCTGAGTAGCCCGTCATTATTGAGTCGCCGATAAATATATCGTTTAAGAAGTAGGACTGGCTATATTCGCCTACCTTCCCATTTGTGGTTATTTCTGCTTCGCTTTCCTTTGATGTGACGGTTTCGGGGGTTGTGGTGGTAGCCTTAGTGATACTGATGCTTTCAGTTGTTTCGGTAATTTCGATTATTTCGGATATCGTTTCATCGGGGATTGTCGCTATTGTTGTCGTTGTTGGAGTGGTTCTTTCGGGTATTTCCTCTTCAGTTGTCATAAACCTGTATACAAAGAAAATCAGAAGCCCGATTACAGCTACTATTAAGATGTTAAGTACAACAATTGTCGGAGTTAATGCCGAGCTTTGCTTTCTTCGGCGGCGTTTTGGCATATCTATGTTCCTCGCTTTTATATAAACTTAATTACGCAATTACGCATTTCAATACATTATACTACAAATACTACGTAAATTCAAGATATGTTGCAAAATTGTATTTTAATATACGCTTTATACAAGTTTTTTGGGGCTTATTTTATATTTATCAGGATGCTTATTCATCCAGATTAAGACGACAACGCAAATTATGATTGATAGAATTGAGCCAGCAGTTGATGCAAGCCCCATAGGGAAAAGCGTGTCGCTGAAATACTTTGAGGCCAGATATGAAAGCGGTATTCGTGCAGCTATAATAGAAATGAAATTATGGAAAAACGAAATCCCCGACAAGCCGTAAGCGCAAAAATATCCGCTTATGCAAAAGTGAATGCCCGCGAAAATGCAGTCCCATACATAACCTCTCATGTACTGACCGCCAAGCATAATTACATTCCTGTCATCTGAAAACAAGCCAATCACGTTTGTTCCTATAAACTGCATTAATAAAGCAGAAAAGAAACCGAAAACAACCACAATTATTATCCCGTAACGCAGAGTTTTACTTGCGCGGTCGTGTTTTTCGGCTCCCACGTTTTGCGCTGAGAGTGTTGATACGGTTGAAAGCATTGAGGAGGGTACTAGGAATAATAATCCTATTATTTTTTCCACGATACCCACCGCAGCCGCATCATTAAGCCCCCTTTTATTCGCTATTATCATTATAACGATGAACGAAATCTGAATAAAGCCGTCCTGAAGCGAAACAGGGACACCCACCTTAAGGAGGCTCGCCATGATATTTTTGTTTGGCTTAAAATCTGATGGTTTTAGCTTAAAGCCCATTCGCTTTTTTCTTATCATAATAAGAGAAAATAACACACTGATGCTCTGTGATAACGTTGTGCCGAGAGCGGCACCAGCAGGGCCAAGCTTAAAAACACCGATAAACAAATAATCGAGCAGAATATTTGCAAGGCAAGCCACCGCGATAAAGTACATCGGGCTTTTAGAGTCTCCCAGTCCTCTGAAAATCGAGCTGATTATGTTATAAGCGGTGATAAACGGAATTCCAATAAAGCAAATCATAAGATATGAGGCAGTTCCCGAAAAAGCATCAGCGGGTGTTGACATAGCGGAAACTATAGGATTAACCAAAAAAAGTAAAATGACAGTCAACACCACAGAAAGCGACATAAATAACGTTACTGTATTGCCGACTGAAACCGATGTAAGCCCTGAATTTCCCGCACCGATAGAACGCCCAATCAAAACCGTTGAGCCCATTGCAAGCCCGACAAGCATTACCGTAATCATGTGCATGACCTGACTTCCGACGGAAACAGCTGTTGTCCCGACAACAGCAGCGAACTGACCTATTATGAACAAATCTGCCATGCCATACAGCGTTTGCAAAAAGTACGAAAGTAAAAACGGAAGTGAAAAATATACAATAGTTTTAAATACACTTCCAGTAGTAAGATTTTTTTCCATTTATATGACCATTCTTCCTCTTACGCCAATGACAAGCTGAGTCAATTCGTCACGAGGACGAGTATTACCGTAGGGGAGTATCCCCGTTCGCTTTGTCACCCAGCGGTTTTAAACAAATTTTAACCTGTAAAAACAAAAGATAATGAAAATTTGTTTCAAACTTAAATCCTTAGTATATGAGTATTTTACTTGCATATAATAGCAGAAATTTCCTTGAAAGTCAATTTTAAATGCAATATCTATTTGATTTATTTATCATTTTATGCTATACTCTTTTTGAAACAATTTAAAAAATTTGGGAGTAAGGCATGACAATGTTAAAAGTACGCAGCTTTTCAAAAGCATTCGGCGAGAATGTCATATTAGATAATATCAACGTCGATATAGAGCAGGGCGAGGTTATATCCATAATAGGACCCTCTGGCTCTGGAAAAAGCACCTTCCTGCGAGGCTTAAATATGCTCGATCCTCCCACAAGCGGTGAGGTGTTTTTTAAAGATGAACTGATAAATCGCAGCAACGCTGACAGAATACGCTCTAAAATGGGAATGGTGTTTCAAAGCTTCGGTTTATTCAGCCATTTGAATGTTTTAGATAATATCATGATTGGGCAGATTGATTTACTTAAAAAAACAAAAGAGGAAGCGAAGGAAAAAGCATTGGAGCTTCTCTCTACTGTGGGGCTTACTGAACGTGCTGATTTTTATCCTAATCAGCTTAGCGGCGGGCAAAAGCAGAGAGTTGCGATTGCACGGTGTCTTGCGATGTCGCCCGAGGTTATTCTGTTTGACGAGCCTACAAGCGCACTTGACCCCACTATGGTAAGTGAGGTAATGGCGGTTATACGTTCGCTTGCAAAGTCGGGAATGACTATGCTTGTGGTAACTCATGAAATGGATTTTGCCCGTGATGTCTCAAACAGGGTTTTCTACATGGACGAACAGGGATTATACGAAACAGGTACTCCGACTGAAATATTTGGCAATCCCCAAAAAGAAAAAACCAAGGCTTTTATCTATAAAATCCGTAATTTTAATTACGAAATTTCTAGCCCTGGCTTTGATTTTCTCGAAATGCGCACAGGAATTATGAATTTCTGCTTCCGAAATGCTATTAATAAAAAAATGGTAGAAAAGCTACAGCTTCTAGCCGAGGAGCTTACAACTAAGGTCGTAATGCCGCAAAACGCAAAGCAAACACTTAATTTAAGCTATTCGGAGAAGTCGGGTGAGTTTGAAATAAGCTCAAGCTATAAGGGTGAAAATATTAACGCATACGATATATGCTCTGACGAGATTTCACTTTCGATAATTAACAATATGTCGAAGGAAATTACACATAAATACGAGAATGGCTGTAATATTCTGACTATAATTATATAAACAATATTCCTAATACCTAGCACCAAGGGTGCTAGGTATGAATTTTTTCTCCCATAAAATATTCCATAGAAACCTTATAACCTGCTCTCCCGTATAAACCCAAAATATCGGTATATGTATAACCCAGCCAGGCTTTATCTAGTCCTATTTGTTTTAAATAGCCTGTACTCAGCTTAACGAGATTTGTGGCGATACCCTTGTTTCTGTAACGAGGTGCAGTTGCTGTACAGCCGACACTTCCTATACCTTTTCCGTCGGTTTCGATGCTAACAATAATGGCTCCTTGAACCTCGCCGTCTTTTTCCGCAATAAGCACGGGAGTATTAGTACTCTCGTTATATAACCATTCGTCGTTATAATAGCGCACAAAATCTGCTTCGGCTGCTGATACACAGATTATAATGCTGTCAAGGTCTTTTATTCCTGCCCATCTATAATTTATCCCGTTTATTATATCGCCGACAGCATACTCGTTGCAATTAAAATCGGCAAGCTCCTGACACATATCAAAACAGCCGCAGTCTCCCCATGAATGGATATACCCATGTTTTTTGAAAAATTTATGGGCGTTATTGTTCATCGGGACACCAGGCATGATATAGTCTTTGCCAGCTCCAAGCTTAATTTTGTCAAAGCCTCTTGTGCGAATAAATTCCTCGGATTTTGTGAGAAGCTCGGTGCCGATGCCTTTGTTCTGATAAGCCTTATCTATGCACAAAAGATACACTGTATTTTCGTTTATTACCGAGGCACCGATTAGCTTATCTCCTAAACTATAATCGATAATATGATTATTCTTATCGCTTAGAATTTTCTTTATAGTCTCTTCGCTTCTGAGTAAATTTGGGAAAGCTTCTTTATAAAGCTTATAAATTTCATTTTTCATTTTATGATTTCCTTATTCATCTGCTCATTTCGGTATTCAGAGGGCGTTTGCCCTGTTACCTTTTTGAACTGCCGCATAAAATGCACGTCGTTTTCATATCCGCAGGCCTCTGCGACTGTCTTTATTGACATTTCAGAGCGGGATAAAAATCGCTTTGAATATTCAACTCTTGCGACTATCATATCACGGATTGGCGAAATGTCGAACATTTCTTTATATAAATGCTGGAAATAATGCGGGCTGATGGTTGCTTCCTCCGCAAGACTGTCAACGCTGTAGGTGACATAAGGTAGGTTGTGAATTTTAGAATAAACCATGTTCATCTTATCGTGCAGCTTACCACTAATTTCTTTTTTGGAAACTGAAATAGCCTCAACAAGCTTGAAGAAAAAAATCCGTAGATAACAGTTAATTGTATCAACCTTGTAAGGATTGTTGTTATAATGCTCGTACGACATATTTTGAACTAGTGTCGAAAGTAGATGAACGTCACGGAGAGTTATCGGTGTATCTAGTGGGATTTGAAGCGCATCAAAAAATTCTGCATCTCCGTCATCAAGCCTAAATACGAACCAGTCGTTGATAAAAGGCTCATGGTCGGCTTTATAATACCGTGGTGTCCACTGACGGTAAATAATGACCGAATTTGCTGGAACATTTATGTCTTTATCGTTTAGGCGAATTATTGTTTTGCTTTTTAAAATAAGTCCTAGATAACCATTGGAGGCATCGGGAAAATCACCGATAAAATCAGCATTGTGTACATGGTTGTGTCCGAGCAGTGAAACTTCCATAAAGCCTTGTCCTCCTTTATTATTCTAGCTTTATTCTAGCATATAGTTTATCTTTTGTCAAATATGCATAGCATAATAAATCAGTAAATTAGCCTTTTATGTCATTGTAATGTATTCGCTGTTGTGTTAATATTAAGTCATCGGATAAACAAATTAATTCGTTGAAAGGAAATAAACAATGAAAAAAAGAATTTCACTTTTACTTACAGCAGTATTACTTTTATCTTTAGCAACCGCTTGTTCAGACAAAGCCGAAACACCAGAGACGAAAGCTACCGAGCCCGTAGAAACTCTACCCGCTGGAACCTTAGCCGAGGAAGATAAGGCGATTGTTGACCAGTTAAAGACTGATTCTAAAACACTCGAAAATCCTACAATAAAATGGCTTTCCTTCTGGGATATTAATCCTGCAAACGGAAAAGCAATGCCTGTTGAGCTAGAGCTTTTTTCTTCTCAGTACGGCGGAAAAATCGAATACATACAGACAACCTGGGACGACAAGTTCGATAAGCTTGCTACCATGGTGCAAAGCGGTGACTCACCTGATATGTTCCCAGCGGCTGATATGGACGTAGTTCCCCGCTGTGTTCTTACAAATCTTTTCCAGCCGCTTGACGATTATCTTGATTTGTCCTCTCCTTTATGGGCTGACACCTCGGCTGTAAATGAGCAGTACACAATCAGCGGTAAGCATTATGTAGCAGCAACTGATACAGATGCGGGTGTTGTGTGCATTTATAACTTAAACACTATCGGCGAATATGGACTTCCTGACCCTGCTACACTCTACGCTGAAGGTAACTGGAACTGGGACACCTTCTATGATATGCTAGTTAAATACTGTAAACCAGACGAAGGACTGTATGGCATTGACGGCTGGTGGTTTGAAAGTGCAATCAGCCTTTCGACTGGCGTACCTTATATCGGACTTGATAACGGAAAAATCGTTCAGTATCTTGACAATCCTCTAATTCAAAAGGCACAGGATTTCATGGCTAAAATCAACAAGGAACAGCTTAACCTTCCCCGTGCATTATTTAACTGGAAAGAACAGCCCGCACGAATTGGCGATGGCACAACCCTTTTCTACCCTGTAGGAATTTGGGCACTTTACGAAGCAGATTTATCAGCTTTCGGAGATATGGAGGACATTATGTTTGTTCCAATGCCTAAATGCAACGATACTGATGAATATTATGTGAGCGTAGGCTTAAGTGCATACTCATTGGTAGCTGGTGCTCCGAACCCCGAGGGTGTTGCGGCGTTTATGGAATGTGCAAGAATTGCTGCTGGAAGCGACGAGGTTAAAACTATATTCAAGAAGCAGCTTTTTGAAGAATATAACTGGTCTGACAAAATGTATGATATGCTTATGACAACCCGTGAGCTTACACAAAAGAACCCTGTAATCGAGTTCTACAGCGCCGTAAACCCCGTTGTTGCAGAGCTTATCAATAACCCGATGAAGGAATCTTATAACGCTGGTGCGTCATGGGCACAGATTAAGGAAGGCATACGTTTCTCTCTTGATGCCGAGCTTGAAAAAAGTAACGATAAATTTGTACAATAAATAGTTAATTATGTTTCCGTGAGTATTTCTCACGGAAACATAATTTAAGGAGAAGTTCTTAATGAAATTTAAAAAGCATATTTTACCTTTGATTTTTGCTGTTCTTTTAGTTATAAACGCTGTTCCTATTAATGCTTTAACTCCAGAGGAGGTAATGCAAAGCTCCCCCGACAGCGTTTATGTAATCGGCGGCGGCGATGAAGCTGAAACCTTAAATTCCTTCACCAAAGTGGGTATAGATAATGTTAAGCTTGTCGATGTAGCTGATATGCCTTTTACAAAGGCTATATCAATCGATGCAATAAAGACAGTAGAGAACGACTATATGCGCTCTTATCAGTTTTCACTTGATAAGCCTGTTTTATCGGGTGAAACGGTCTGGCTGAGGTTTTACATACGCAGCCGCACCGAGAATAGTGCTACGGTGAATTATGCCGTGAAGTATCTGCCCGATTATCAGGACTGGTTTGGGTATGCAGGAACACTTAGTGTAGGAGGCGAGTGGCAGGAGGTAAATGCTTTTGCGTTAGTACCGAAAACCGCTGTTGCTGCTGACCCGAACTCACGGGCATACCTTGATTTTACTTTCGGATATGGTGAGCAGTATGTTGAAATTGGCGGAATTTCGCTTGTAAACTTCGGCAGAGTTGATACCGCTGTGGTTGACGAGCTGTCGAACGCACTTTATTACCCTGGTATTGAGGAAGATGCTCCGTGGAGAGCAAAGGCTGAGGAAATGATTAAGGAAAACCGCATGGGTAGCTTTCCTATCACCGTAACTGACAGTAAAGGGAACCCTGTAACCGATGCAGATGTTTCGGTAGAAATGCAGCGGCATTCCTATACCTTCGGTACAGCAATCCCAGCGGCAAGAATAGTAGATAATGAGCAAAATGCAGCCGCCAGAGAAATGATTTTCTCCTTCCTCAATACCATTACCTTTGAAAACGATTTAAAATGGGCACCTTATATTGGTGAATCGGGGCAATATCTTGGAAAAAAGTGGGCGGTGCAAGCCGTTGACGACTTAATCGCACATAACATTGATGTTGTCGGTCATGTGCTTTATTGGGGAAGCTGGAGTCACGCCCCCGCTTATTTAAAGGATTATGCGAACAATCCCGAACAGCTTGAAGCTGAATATAACGCCCATATAACCGATATTTTGAACACCTTTAAGGGCAAAATTAAGACCTGGGATGTAGTAAATGAGGCATACGATAATTACGAAATAACAGCAGTTCTTGATACGGATTATAAAAATAATCCCGTGAGCCTTTTAAGAAGATACGATTTAGCTGAAAGTATTGACCCTGAGCTAAGGCTTGCTTATAACGATTATGGCATGTTTGGCACTAATAACATTGTACATTATGATTACATGAAGC
>JAVBPL010000112.1:0-9576 GCA_031549645.1 Ruminiclostridium sp.
GCCTTGGCGGAAATAATGCTGACCGTTTTCTTTTAATAGCAAGTTATAATACCGATATTATGAGAACGATTGATGACCGATTTAAGATGCCTGAGGATACGGCTACTGATAAGCTTCTGCTTTCGGTGCATTATTATACTCCCTCGAATTATACAATGGAGGAGGGTATTTCAAACTGGGGAACGGTGCGTGATTATGAGGAGATGAACACCAATCTTGAAAAGCTGACGAAGTTTACAGATGACGGCTATGGTATCATTATAGGTGAATATGGCGCGCTCCCGATAAATGGCAAGCTCAAGGAAGGTGCAGATAGATATACAAATAATGTTCTTGACATCTGCGATTATTACGGCTTTGTACCCGTTTTATGGGACACAGGCGGTTTGTTTAAAAGAACGGCTGGTGTAATCGAAGATGAAACCATGGCTGAGATTTTCAAAACACGCTCTTATTCCTCGCAGGCTGCTTTAACTGAGGAGGAGGAAAAAAGTCAAGCTAAAACCAGAATTGACGAAAACGCCGCAAATGCGGTGCTGACCTTTGACGAGAAGGATATTATCATTGCGGGTGACGACACAGCGGTAGCCTGGATTATGTACAGCAGTGCAGATTTTTCAGTTACTTACAGCGTTGGCGATGTTTATAATCCTGCGTCAAAGACCAAAGAGTTAATTGCAAACGACATTGTTGTTGATGGGACGGGAACATACACGGTAAGCCTTGATTTTACGAAAACACCAAAGGCTAAGGGTACATCGTTCTGTGCACTCGGTATTGCGAATGGTGAGACTTTATTCCCTGGCTATATTGTTAATATTGATGAGATTAAGATTAATGGCGAGGTATTTACCGCTGAGGGCGAATATTACACCGCATCAGACGACGGCATCACAACACGGGTTAATCTATATAACGGCTGGATTTCCACACTCCCAGATGATATAAGAACTAACGGGGACGCTGGGAAAGCATCAGCGCAAAATCTTAAGTTAGGCAAACAGGGGTTAACAAAGCTCGAAGTGACCTTCACTTATGCACCAGCGGATTAATTATAAATTAAAAGTAGCCGATTTTATTTTCGGCTACTTTTTTGTATATTAATTTACTTTATCAGGATATTGTCAATATGATATTGTAAATATTGTTTATTTTGTTCAGATAAATCAATTGTTTTGCAATTATTTAGCTTATAATCTGTATAATTACTTGGGGAGATTTCAGAGGATACTATTAACTTACCGTTAAGATCTATCGATATTAAGCCAGCATCAAAAAGTGTATCATGTAAGGAACATAATAAAAAGCCATTATCGATGTCTATTTTTTCTTTACCGTTTGATTTAGACCAAGGTTTTATGTGGCTTGCGGTCAGTACGATTGAGTTATTAATATTACATAGTGCACAGCATGAATTATATTTTTGTAACAACTTATCTCTATATTTCCCTTGACCTACCCGGGCTTTGATTATAGTTTCTTTTTCTGTTACAGTAGGATAAACACGTTCGGGAGGTGGCTCTGGAATATACTCTTTCGCTTCTATTAATCTTGTGATTTTTTCGCAATTATCTACTCTTAAATATTGCATTGAATTGCCCAACTTATTAAATGTCGGAGCAATTGATTTTAAATCTTCGATTGTTATTGGTTCAAATACAAAAATTGAATTATCCACTAATCCTATATACTTTTCATTTATGTTTTTATTATTAAATCTTGCCGAAGCGATTATCATATTGTCGTATTGAAATAGAATGATGTCATTACTATTACAGTTAATACCATGTTCTTCATAATAATATTTATTTTTATTCTCATATGGTAATTTTTGCATAAAGAATTGGGACTGGACTGATGAATATGGAGCATTGTTAAAAGTCGCTTTATTCATAGGCAATATTCTCACGTTTTCGTAACTTATGCTATTTATATATTCATCAACACTAAACTCATAATCCTTTAACCGCTTTATTGCATTATTTCGGGTTTGTTCGTCAAATAAAGGGAGATACTCTTGTTTTAATGCTTGAGCTTCTAGGGTATATACCATAGGGTTTATATTGCTTATGCCCTTAGAAGAATTGTTTGCTAACCAAAGAGCTGTAAAGCCTTCTGTTATTTTTTGCTTGTTAATAAGTTCAACCGCTACTTGATATGGGGATGTTCGGCTGTACATGCTAAGTATTTGTTTTGTTGGAGGCCTTACGTTAAATTTTTTACAGAATTCCACTGACTTAGTATAGTTTTCATAAGCTTCATCTGAAAACATTTGTTTTAACTTTTCTATCGTTTGCATATTTACCTCTTAATATATTTATTTAACATCATAATAACATAAAGCTACATTTTCGTTACAACCATATCATCATCTTTAAGCTTTGAAAACATTGTCAGCAAAAAGGCTATAACCATCGAGATTAAGCTTGCAACAATCATGCCACCAAAGCCGTCACTCAGATACACGGGCAGCGTAAGGATATTCGGGAAGGCAAAGGCAAGAGCACGTGCATCAAAGAAGCCTGTTATAAACCCGCCTACCGCACCGCTTATGCAAATATTGATGAAGGGCTTCTTCAGCTTTAAATTAACACCATAAATAGAAGGCTCTGTAACACCTAAAAACGAAATAATCGTGGTCGATAAAGCTAAGGCTTTAAAGTCTGTGTTCTTGGCTTTTAAAAACACGGCAAATGTTGCACCGACAGTAGCAAGCAGGGGAGGTGAAAAGAACGGTAAAATCGTATCATAACCGTGTGTGGTCACATTGCTGATAATCACAGGTACAAGCCCCCAGTGCAGCCCTAAAGCCACCATAGGTTGAATAAGTCCCCCAAATATGAAGCCAGCAAGATTGGGACTGAAATTATACGCCGCAGAATAACCGCTTGCGAGGAGATTTGAAATCAAATTCGCCAGTGGACCGAAAACCGAAAGCATAAGAGTGCTTATAACAAACACGCTTATGAGTGGGATAAGGATTGATTGTAGAAGCCTTGGAATGATTTTTAAAAGCAGCTTTTCGCTGTAATAAACAAGTATTACGGAAGCAATAATCGGCAGAACACCATAAGCATAATTCACCGATTTAAGCGGAATACCGAGGAAAATTAAATCGCTAGAGTTAAGTATTTCGGCGAGCGTAGGATACAGCAATACGCATGAAACTACAAGCGAGGTCATAACGTTGGTTTTAAGGGTTTTGGCACAGGTATAAGCCAGAAGTATCGGCAAAAAGTAAAAAGCCGAGTCAGCAATCGCCGCCAATATAATATAATTTGTGCTTTCCTTGTCAAGTATAGAATTACTCGTGAGCAGAACTAAAATTCCTTTTAAAAAACCCAGCGCACTGAAAAATGGGATTATAGGGGTGAAAAACAATGATATTTTTTCTATAACCGAGTTAAAAATAGATTTTTTTGGCGGTGTGCTTGTTGCGGTCATTATTAATATTATCCTATCTTTTTAATGCTCAAATTATAGCATAATTATAAACCTTAGTCAATTAAAAAACACCGTTAGCTTTTGAAAAATCTTCAACTAAACTCAATCTCTATGCCATTTAATTATTTAATCGATTTTTATAATCTTTTTGCGAAACATTAATTTTTCCTGCTTATATAGATATGTCACGAGATGACCTACTGTTATGCTTAAAACTGCACCTGTAACAACGTCGCTTATGTAATGTGCACCTAAGAACAATCGGCTTATTCCGACCGACATTACCCAAAAGGTGCCGAATACAGTAAGCAGGGTTTTATATTTTGCAAATTTTGGATTTAAAGCTACGAGAAGAAAAATCACTATAAAAATTCCTGTGCTTTCCATAGTGTGACCTGAGGGGAAGGATTGATTTCCTGATAAGCCGTTTAAAATAAACCATGGGGTAAAATCGCCTTTAATACCAACATCTCTTGGGCGAATTCTGCCCCACGGCAGCTTGAGAGCCCATGAAACTGCCTCGGAGGCGAGAACAAAGGTTATTATACAGTTAGCAGCTTTACTGAGAGTGCTTATATAGCGTTTTGGGATACAGCGAATAGCAATTATTCCTAAAGCTGCGATTATGAGCCAGGGCACAATAATAATTGCGCTTACTGGTTTCCCTAAATAGCCGAGTATGAAAAAAGTCGTTATTCCACCTAAATATCCCGACGAAATTATTATACCAAGAACGCATAAAAAGCCTGTCAGAATGTTTATAATTCTGCTTCGCTTTTTTCTATAAAACAGAAAAAACGACGTCGATAACAGCATCGGCACAAAGAAAGGCCAATACCCGAATATCTCAAAAAACAAACCGAAATGGTTATCAGTATCCATTATTTTATTAGCCAGCTCTAGCTCTGCCGAGGGATTGATGCCAGTTATAATAAGCACCACGGCGGCAAAAATAATACAGCAGACGGCACCTATACTGCCAAGTGTGGATTTTTTCATCTTAAAGCCACTCCCCTATAAATGATAATATTATACTTTTGTCATTATACTGCCCTTATTATCATATTGCAATGCTTTACTTGTAAATTTTTCGTAAATTTACTCCCTCTTACGCCAATGACGAGCTGAGCTAATTCGTCCCGAGGACGAGTATTGCCGTAGGGGAGTATCCCCGTTTGCTTTGTCACCCAGCGGTTTGAAACAAATTTTAACCTGTAAAAACAAAAGATAATGAAAATTTGTTTCAAACTTTACCCTTCAAAACAGCGTGTGGTGCAATACACGTTATTTTGGAATGATATTTTATGATATAAAATGTTAATAAATAAGATACAATTAGTTTACATTTTGTACACAAGTTGATTATTGACACCGAAATGACATTATTATATAATAAAAAATGTCAAATATAACAAAAAAAGTTTGAAAATAAATGAAAGGGTAGTCAAAATGAAAAATCTAAAAATAGGAGCGAAAATATTATTGGGCTTTGGTATAGTTTTAGCAATGCTCATTGTCGTAGCAATTACTTCGATAATAGTAAATAGCTCCTCGGTAAGCAATTCAACCGAATCTGGGGCTATTTCCGATTTCCAGACAGCTGCTAACAGTATGATGGATGGTTATAACGAGGCACGAACTGGAGCAAATGTTATATATGTTACTTCGAGCGATGATGCGTATAAAAGAGTTGTAGATGGACTTGCGACATCGAAAAACTTTATACCTCAGATGAAGGAAATGACAAAAAATGCTGTGATTTCCTCTTTTGCAAATGAGGTTGATGAAATAGAAGTGCTTATAACCGAATGGGAAAAAGATGTTAGTACAGTACAGGAGTATAATACCAGACTAGAGGTAACAAAAACCGAAAATGCGCCTAAGGGCGCAAGTGCCACAGCAGCAGCACAAGAAGCCTTTGAAACTATAAATAAGCTCGTTGATCGTGACATTTCAAGTTCGGCGACGGTTGATGCTCTTCGTAAAGGACACTCGATGAAGGACTCGACCTCTCAAATTATTTTTAATGTTTCAGATATCAGAAGGAATGCCACTAATTTGTTCCAGACCTTCAATACTGCCAATATAGGTACAGCTTTTGAGACTGCCGATGCTACTTATAAAATCATAGACGAAATTATATCAAACACAGAGAGTGCTGATGTAAAAACGTCATTAAACGAAGCAAAAACAACACTTACGGATTATATGGCAGGTATTTCGGATTTTATTAAGGTTTGTGATGAAAGCTATCTTTATGTAGCCGAGGCTGAAAAGCTTACCACGGAACTTACAGAAAAGGTGAATTCTCTTGTTGCTAAGCTTGATGTAGATATGGCAGATGCCTTTAAGTCTACCATTGATTCAGCAAATATGGGACTCGTGCTTTCTATCGTATTTTCATTAGTTGCTCTAGTTATAGGCGTTTTTATGGCACTCTTGATTATGACAGGCATCACAAAGCCCATAGGAAAGATGCAAAACATCATAAAGATTGTAGGAAACACAGGACGTATGAGATTTTCGGAGGCTGAAGTATCTGACATTAAATCGGCAATTTCCAAGGACGAAATCGGTCAATCCATAGAAGCCTTCTGTATTATGATGGACCGTCTGGTTTATGTGACAGGTGAGCTGGAGCGTGTTTCAAAGGGCGACTTAACCGTGAATGTAAAGGCAATTGGCGAAGATGACACTATCGGTAACGCTGTTATTGAAATGGTGGACAAGCTTAACATGATGTTCGGCGAAATTAACCAAGCAACTGTACAGGTTTCCTCTGGTTCACACCAAATTGCGGAGTGTGCACAGGCACTGGCTTCTGGTTCAACTGAGCAGGCGGCATCTATTGAGGAGCTTTCAAGCTCAATCGCTGAAATAGCTGATAAAACAAACGAAAATGCACAGCAGGCAAATAAAGCAGCAAGCCTTTCAACGAGCATCAAGGACAATGCTCAAAAGGGTTCGGCTCAGATGGATAATATGATGAAGGCTGTAAACGAAATCAATGAGGCAAGCCAGAACATCAGCAAGGTAATTAAGGTAATCGACGATATCGCATTCCAGACAAATATTTTGGCTCTTAATGCGGCAGTTGAGGCTGCTCGTGCAGGTGAAGCTGGAAAAGGTTTTGCGGTGGTTGCAGACGAGGTTCGTAATCTTGCTGCTAAGAGTGCGGAAGCGGCAAAGGATACTAGCAGCCTAATCGCAAACTCTATCGAAAAGGCGGAGCTAGGCGCAAAAATCGCAAATGAAACAGCAGTTTCACTAAACGACATCGTAGCAGGCATCAACGAAAGCACCACGATTATTGGTGGTATCGCAGAAACCTCTGAGGAGCAGGCGGTGAGTGTACAGCAAATTAATACTGGTATCGACCAAGTAGCTCAGGTGGTCCAGCAAAATAGTGCTACGGCAGAAGAAAGTGCCGCAGCATCAGAGGAGCTTAACAGTCAGTCAACCTTACTCAGTGAGCTTGTTTCACAGTTTAAGCTTAAAGAATAAATTTATTAATTATTATTAAAGGGACTGTGACGAAATTTACACTTCGTCACAGTCCCTTGCTCTTGATTAAGGGGAGTATTTGTGTTATGATTAAAAAGCTAGAAGTAAACAGGGAGCCTACTCGAGAGGAATGGTCATAAGTTTGAAACAAATTTTCATTATCTTTTGTTTTTACAGGTTAAATTTTGTTTCAAACCGCTGGGTGACAAGCTCAAACGGCAAACTCGCTTGTCATTGGCGTGAGAGGAATGGTCATAAAAATGAGACGAAAAGATAGAGAAATAACTGACAAATCCGAGATAATTAAGATTATCGAAAAATGCGATGCTTGCAGACTTGGGTTGTCGCAAAACAATGTTCCATATATAGTCCCGTTAAATTTTGGGTTTTTATATGAAAATGATGTATTGACCCTATATTTTCACGGGGCAGGCGAGGGGAAAAAGCTTGACATAATAAAAGAAAATCCGATAGCCTGCTTTGAAATGGACTGCTCTCACAAATTGGTCGAGGCTGATGAGGCTGCCAGATATTCAATGGAATACGAAAGCGTAATCGGCAGCGGTATTATTACAATATGTACGAATAAGGACGAAAAAGTCAAGGCTCTTACTCAGATAATGAATACATATGTAAAGGATAAGGAGTTCGTTTTTCCCGATAACGCTTTAAATGCGGTAACTGTTCTAAAACTCACGGTTAATGAGCTCACTGGAAAGAGCTTAAAGAAAACTTAAAAAAGATAAACCTCGGTAAACGCTTAGCTACCGAGGTTTAGTATTATAATACCTTTAACATAATAAGCTCTGCTGGCTGTTCAAGCGGGGTATTATCCAGGAACAAGCTGCCTTTGTCTATATACCCTAGCTTACGGTAAAAATGCTGTGCATTCTCGTCAGCCTGTGTTGAGGTCATAACCACCTCGTATCCGCACCCTTTCATCTCAGCTTCCCAGTGAAGCATAGCTTCTCTGCCAAAGCCCCTGCCCTGATATGTTTCCTCGATGTAGATAAGTGTCAAAAAAGGTGTGTTATCCCAGAACAAGTTATAACGCATTACTCCAATAGGTTTATTAGCTAAGCTTATTATATAGCTTCGCCTGTCCCTTATTTTTATATCAAGCTCGGTATCACTTAAATGCCTGTCGAGTGTTCGCCAATAGCCTTTATCGCCTTCGCAGGCATATCTAATTTCTAGCATATTCCCTCCGTTTTTTTACATATCAGGAGCGTGATTACTCATTCCAGAGCAGGATTCATGCATAACCATTTCGTCTGCAAGCTCCATATATGCCTCAAATTTTTCATCGTCCATTCTGTCTACAACGTCTCTTGTAACAAAGTAGTCGGTTCCCATGCAGCGTATTTTTTGGAAGCCGTGTTTTCCCGCTGTTTCAATCATTTCCTCTGGTGTTGTGAAGAAGAAAATTTCGGGGCGGCGGTCGTCTATACCTTTCTTAAGTACATAATCATTTGTAAGCTTGTTAGGATAGGTTGCTTCATCAATTATACAGGCACCAGCATAAACACCTATTCTGTTTATAAAAGCAAAAGCCGCTATACCGCCAGGTTTGCACACTCTTGTACATTCGGCAAAGGCGGTTTCTCTGTCTGACTGTGAAAGATGATACATAGGACCAAAGGAGCAGACTATATCAAAGCTGTTGTCTGCGATTTCAGAAAGATTTAAAGCGTCGCCCTGACTGCACGAGACATTGCTAAACCCATTTTCTTTGATTTTTCGGTTAAATATATCGACATGCGGTTGATACAACTCGGCACCGACATATTCCTTGCATTTGTCAGCGAAATAAACCCCGTAATAACCAGTGCCGCAGCCTATTTCGAGAATACGGCTGTCTTTTGTAACATACTCACTCATCGCTTTTTTAGTGTAATGAAACTCCAAGCTGCTCGAGCGTGTTAAATTTGCTCTTGTATCTTCACCCACTCTAGCTGAAAAATCATCGTAAAAGTCTATGATTTTGTTTGGCACAGGCTCTCCTCCTATTTTTATTATTACATAATTTTATCATATTCATGTATAAGATGTCAACGATAAAATTTACAAAAAATTTACAAAGCACAATTGCAATATACAGACAATAGGTTTATAATTATAATATTATCAATCAAAAAATAAAGAAAAGGGAATTAAGTAATATGAAAAAAACAGGCTTAATCAGATTAACTTCGTTGATATTATCGGCAGCATTTATACTTTGTACAGTGCCAACGGTAGCAGCGGCAAAGGAAAAGAAAAAGGGTGATGTTTTCTCTTTCACGATGGAGACGGATTTATACTCTGCAAATATTGAAGTCACTAATGTGCTCGATTATGAGTATATTGACAATACGGACTCTGTTCCTGAGTTTTATAATTCAGAAGAGCTTGAAGATGGAACACTAATTGCGGAGTTTTCAAAGCTACATATAATTTATGTTGATTCAGATGCACTTGTGAGGTTTATAAAATTTAACTATAACAACTCTGACGAGACACATATAGTGTTAAAGAATTATATAAACCCCGAAATGATAGATAAAGCAAAGATAAAAAGCAATGGCTTATATCGTTTACCCTTAAAAGAGGGTTGGGATTTCCAGCTTTTTGATTTTGCTGAGGCAA
>JAVBPL010000006.1:0-4070 GCA_031549645.1 Ruminiclostridium sp.
CGTCGTTTCCGTAGGTGTTTGCCTTGTCATTTTTTTCGTCAATGAATATCTCAATTGAATCCTGCTCATATGCATTCTTCGAGCCTGTATTAAAGGCATTATCGCTCACCTCAAGGAGTGCATAAAGATACTTGCTGTCCCACATAACACGGGCGTTACCAGATGCCGCCTGCCATGCCATAACGAACTGGCTTACTGGTAAAACCTCAGCGTTTGCCCATATATCATCAATTGCACCGTCAATTACTGGTGTTCCGTAGGTAGCTGTTCCGGTTAAGGGCTCTGCCTTAGGTGCTTCATATGCATAAGGGTCAACAACAGCGTAAAAGGCTTCCTTAGGCTGTAGGTTGCTGTCGAAAAGAAGCGGGAACTGCTCGCCACGCCAGCTTGAACCGTCATCCATACCCCAGAAGGTCACTCTTTCGATTACGTCAGAATGCTCGATGAAAACTCTGAAAAGCTCAGCATATTTTTCTGCCTGCAGCACCTCCTGCTCCTCTGTGAGTGTTTTACCTGCATTAGGTACAGTTACATCGAGCTCAGTAATGCTAACCTTTACTCCGAGTGAAGCGAAAAGCTCAATTGATGCTTTTACCTCCTCCGCTGAGGTATAAATGTTATAATGCCCCTGCATCCCTATTCCGTCGATTTTAACTCCCTTTTCGAGCAGTGCCTTTACCATGTAATATGTAGCTTCACGCTTTTTCTGCGAGTTTAAATTATAATCGTTATAATAAAGAAGCGCATCGGGTGCCGCTTTTTCCGCCGCTCTGAATGCCATTTCTACATAATCTGCACCAATTCGGTTGAACCAGTTGCTCCGTCTTAAAGCGCCCTCCCAGTTCTCGGGGTCTCCTATCGAGTCGTTAATCGCTTCATTAAGCACGTCCCACGAATATACCTTGCCGGAATAATGTCCAGCAACATTTGCGATATGCTCCTCAAGATTGATAATTGCCTGTTCGTATGAAACCGATGTATCATTTAGCCATGTGGGGGATTGATTATGCCACGCCAGGGTATGTCCAATCATAGTTATGTCGTTATCAAGCATATAGTTAACGACCTCATCTGCTGATGTAAAGGTAAAGTTGCCTTTACTTCTCTGCATTGCATCAGGCTTCATGGCATTTTCGCAGGTTGCAGCGTTAAACTGCGAGGTAAGAAGCTCGCTTCTTTTTCCTGTGATTTCTCTGCTGCTGACACAGGTGCCTATCAGGAATTTATCGGCATAAATTTCTTTTAATGATGGTAGCTCATCTGCTGCCGCAGCAAACTGGAACGAAGTCAGTGCAATTATGGCTGTTATTATTAATGCATGGCATTTTATGATTTTTTTCATTATGACTCCTTAAATTATATTAATTAACCTTATTTTAAAAGTGTATAATAAACTGAACTCAAAGACAAGGCAAATATTGCTATAATTATATCCTTGATTGCTAAAAATAAATATTTGAGAATTTTTGCCGATAAGCTTTTGGTGAAATTCCACAGCTTTCTTTAAAGCATTTGCAAAAATGGCTTTGCGACGAGAAGCCTAAAGCGAGCGCAATATTTGAGTAGGGAAAATCGGTTGCTTTTAACATATTGGCGGCGGTATTGATACGTTTTTTCATTATAAATTCGCCGATTGTCATTCCCGTTTCTTTCTTAAAAAGCACCGAAAAATAGCTTCTGTTATAACCGAGCCTTTCTGCGACTGCACTTGCCGAAATTTTAATATGAAGATTATCATAGATATAATTGATAGCCGCTCTGACAGATGGGGAGTAGATGATATTTTTTCGAAGCTGTGCCATTTGCTCGGTAAAATCCAGCACCATTTTATCGTTAAGCTCATGAACCTGATAAGTCTGGGTGCACTTATCGGCTTCTCTGATATACATATCGCTCAGGGTATACGCAGTCTCCTCGGAAAGTCCCTCTGCAATGCATACTCTGGTGATAATCGCCGTGTTAATAATCATGTGGTATTGCTCGTTTCTAATAAGGTTTTCGGATAATTTGCCCTGACCTGTTTCGGCGGCAGGAGTGTTGGGGTATCGTGCTTTATTCTCCTCAATTTTTTTCTTCTCGCCGTGCTTTATTAACTCATATAACTCAAGCTCATGCTTATAAGGGGAATGGCTAAATTCAGTTTCTCTTTGAACGTAAAGCTGATAATCAATGCTTTGTATTTGCGGCATCATAACTCACCTCTTTATATTTATTATATAACAAATGTGACACAAACGCAACAAGAGTTATATAAAATATTTTTATATAGTGATAACATGAAAAGTAAATATTAACTTAAGGAAACGATGATTTTTATGAAAAAAATAACCTCAATTATACTTAGCCTTGCGCTTCTCGTAGCTATATGCGGTTGCAACAGCGAGACTCCTAAAACCCAAGATAAAAAAACCGAAATCATAATTGAAGCTGACAGCGAAATGCGTGATATTTCTTCTATGCAGCTTGTGAACGAAATGGGTATCGGCTGGAATTTGGGAAACACGCTTGATGTCTGCGAGGCCGACCGTGACGGTGACGGCAAGGTGAACGAAACGGCACCTGAAGGTCAAAAGGTTGATGAAACCTTATGGGGAAACCCCAAGGCTACTGCAGAGCTTTTCGCTTCGTTAAAATCCGATGGCATAAGCTCGGTGCGTATTCCGATAACTTGGAGAGACCATATTGACGAGAATAACGTAATTGATGCCGAATGGATGGACAGAGTACAGGAGTTAGTCGATTATGCGTATGATATCGGCTTGTATGTTATTATTAACATTCATCACGACGGTGGCGGAGACCCAAAATTCGGTGCATGGGTATCTTCGGCGGTTACAGATTATGATGGCTTTTCGAAGAGATTTATTTCGGTTTGGGAGCAAATTGCCGAGCGATTTAAGGATTATTCCGATTATCTAATTTTTGAGTCCATGAACGAGGTGGGCTTTGATGAGCTGAGCAAATCCGAGGGATATGGGCTGCTCACAAAAATTAATCAGCAGTTCGTTGATACAGTTAGAGCAAGTGGCGGAAATAACGCCAAAAGGCATCTCTTAATTGCGGGCTACTGGACTGATATAGAGTGCTGCTGTAGCAGCAATTTTACAATGCCAACAGACACCGAGAACAGACTTATTTTATCGGTGCATTACTACACCCCGTGGCAGTTTTGCACGACTAATATCCAAAATGAATGGGGTACAGCCGCAGAGGTTAAACAGATGGAAACCCTGATTGGTAAGCTTAAAACGAACTTCGTAGATAAGGATATTCCTGTAATCATCGGAGAATATGCCGCAAGCGGAAACGATATGGCAAGCTGTATTTTCTTTATCGAGAAGCTAAATTCACTTTGTGCCGATTATGGTATAGCTGCGTATTATTGGGATAACGGTGGTCAGGTTAACAGAATAACCTATGAATGGCGCACGCCGAAATTTTTAACTGCTATGAAAAATGGATATTCAAAATAGATTTGTTTACTTTTTCCACTTTTTATGTTAGAATAATATAAAATAACAGCGGGGGAGTGGGCATAAGTATGAAAAAGAGTAAATTATATATTATATCGTGGGTTATTTTACTGTTTCCTTTTGTTTTTTATCTGTGCTTGTTACCGTTCATGCCAGATAAGGTCCCAGTGCATGTAAATACGTCGGGGGTTATCGACAGGTGGGCGAATAAGCTAAGTCTTGAACCGCTTTTAATATGCTCACTGGCACTGATTATGGCTGTTATTCCGAACACTATCGTGTCGGCTTGCCTTGACAAGTTCTCGAGGGTTAAGGAAAAGAAGAAATCCATGATATTATTACTTATGAGCATATTGTTTGTGATTATTACTCTGTGTATAATGATATATATGTACATATTCTTAAATGTCGTAGCAGTTTAGCTTTATTGCTTAAAAAACCAGACTGATAGTAGATATATAAACTTACATAACTGATATAAAAGCTCATTTATGTAAAAAATTTATAAAACTAATAGATATCTGTTTTATTTTGTAGTAAAATGAATAACACAACAAATAAGAAAGGGAACAGAATGAAGAGAAAACTACTAGTAAT
>JAVBPL010000076.1:0-38520 GCA_031549645.1 Ruminiclostridium sp.
GTTATCTAAAATTAACGAGGACGGCGTTATCCGTGTAATCCGTGGGGGCAAACCGACACTCATTCCGCAAAAAGACGTGGTTGTAGGAGATATATTAATTCTATCGACTGGAGATAAGCTTCCAGCCGATGGACGAATTATCGAATGTACCGAGCTTAATACAGATGAGTCGGCGTTAACAGGCGAAAGCCATGCGGTTAAAAAGTCGTGCGACACCGTTTTAGCTGACGAAAAAACACCCGTCGCAGAGCGGATTAATATGCTCTACTCGGGCACCTATATAGTCTCTGGAAATGGTAAAATGATTGTCACAGATGTCGGAGACGGCACCGAATTCGGTAAAATTGCTAGAGAACTTACTGGTAAGGAAAAAAACTCTACACCCCTGCAAGAGAAGCTTGCGTCTCTCGGTAAAAAAATTGCCGTTTTCGGCACAAGCGCGGCTGCTCTAGTTTTTATTATACAGCTTATCCGATTTATCAGCACAGGTACGGCGAGCTTTGAAACGATATCTGAAGCCTTTATCACTAGTATTGTCTTAATTGTCGCATCAGTTCCTGAGGGGCTTCCGACAATTGTGGCGATTTCGCTTTCCTTAAGTATAGTTAAGATGTCAAAGCAAAACGCTCTCGTGAAGAAGATGATAGCCTCCGAAACCATAGGCTCCGTAAATATAATCTGCTCAGACAAAACCGGTACCCTCACCGAAAACAAAATGACGGTTATTGCTCTTTATATTAACGGTGAAGTTACGACTCCCGATGCTATAACCGACGAAAAAATCCTAACAAACATCTGCCTCAACAGCACTGCTGATATCGACATAGAGGATAATGTATTCACATTTTTAGGAAATCCCACCGAATGTGCGTTATTAACCGCTGCGGCAAAAAGCAAATGCAATTATAAGGACGAGCGTGTAAGTCATGAAATCGCTCACGTTTTCCCCTTCTCATCGGAAGAAAAGGATATGACCACAGTCGTAAAAAAAGGCGATATGTACATCGCCTACACTAAGGGCAGTCCCGAAAAGATACTGCGCTCCTGTAATATTAATGCTGAAAAAATAGAGGCTGAAATACAAAAGTATCAAGAAAAATCCTGCCGCATAATTGCTTTCGGGCATAAAATTTATACAAGCAAGCCTGAATTTATAGAAGCGGAAATCGAAAGCAGTATGACCTTTGACGGCTTTGCGGCTATAACCGACCCCATAAGAGCAGGAGTGCTTGAAGCGGTGGAAAGCTGTAAAATGGCTCATATCGATATTAAAATGCTGACAGGCGACAATCTGATTACCGCAAAGGCTATCGCAAATGAACTAGGCTTGCTGGACGGTGATTTTATCGCCACAACGGCTTCGGAGCTTGAAGCACTGGACGACAAGGAGCTTAGTAAAATGCTTCAAAAAATCCGTGTAATCGCCCGCAGTACCCCAACCATAAAAATGCGTGTGGTAAACCTACTCAAAGCCTCTGGAAACGTAGTAGCCGTGACAGGCGACGGCATTAACGATGCGCCTGCACTTAAAAACGCTGATGTCGGTATCGCAATGGGTATAGCAGGAACTGATGTTTCAAAGGAAGCCAGCGATATTATACTGCTCGACGACTCGTTTTCAACCATTGCTCTTGCGGTAAAATGGGGGCGGAATATATATGAAAATTTCCAAAAATTTATACAGTTTCAGCTTACCGTCAATGTATCATCCGTAATTGTGGTGCTAGGCTCGATTATTTTAGGCTTTGCATCGCCGTTCTCGGCTTTGCAGCTTTTATGGATAAATATTGTTATGGACGGACCACTAGCACTTACCTTCGGGCTTGAGCCGCCAAAGGACAACCTGATGAGCCGTCACCCGATAAAAAGAAACGCAAGCATTATTTCAAAAGCCATGCTTTTGAAAATATCGCTGAGCGGACTTTTCATATCAATTATCTTTATGCTTCAGCATTTTACAAACTTCCTAGATGTCAGTCCTGAACAGGAAGCTTCGCTGTTATTCACCTTGTTCGTGGTTTTTCAGCTTTTTAACGCTGTTAATTGCCGTGAGCTCGGCAGGGGCAGCGGGGTTAAGGACATCTTTAAAAATAAAGCCCTGCTTCTGACCTTACTCCTCACCTTTGCCTTACAGGTGATTATAACGCAGTTTGCGGGAGCTGTTTTCGGCACAGCACCATTGTCTCTTATACTCTGGATAAAGCTTATACTAACGGCTCTCAGCGTAATTTTTATCTCTGAGCTCATTAAGCTTGTATATCGTTTAATCAAAAAATCTGCGGTTTAAAACCGCAGATTTTTATGTGTAGGTTTAGCAGCACTGCCACTGGCATACGCACTTGCAGCAAATACGCTTGCATACGCATTTACAGCAGCATCTCTTCTGGGTCTCACAGCAACAGTTGTTATTCTGACGACCGCAGTTCATCTGACAACTACAGTTGTCCTCTCTACCGCAGCCCATCTGACAACCACAGTTGTCCTGTTCCCAATTTGCTCCGCAATTATTTTTATTGTCGCACATTTTTCTTTTCTCCTTAATTTTTATTACCGTTAAATCGGTTAATACATAATATGTCGAAAAGAAACGAAATGTGCAGTATTTTATTAAAACTGTTTCACAGTTTTAATAACCGTCGCATCAATCCTTCGGATTGACACTCCTCAAGAAGTCGCATTATCTATATTAATATTAATTCTACATATCATCGGCATCTTGAACAGGCTTCTCGTTCTTGTTTTTCGGAACACCTGTATAGGAGCCGTTGGGGTCGGTATTTTTCGATGCCATTGAGTTTATTATCTCACGAGGTTTTTCCATAACCTCATTTATTAAGTGATAGTTGGTTTCATTCTTTTTATCGTTACGCATATATTTATTTTCCTTCCTTCTGTAAAAGCTTTATAATATTGTTTACAGACGGACGTGGAAAATCATAAGCAATTCATGGAAAAATTAATCATCAGCTATTATGTCATCGTCGCTGAAAAGCTGATTGCTGCTTTTAAAGTCGCCGACAACAGCTTCGGTGAAGATAACCTTAAGCTTTTTCTTTGGTATTTCGAGGCTAATCGGAATGTTGTTGTGCTTTGTGAAGGTCATGATATATTCGTCATCACCGATATTGCCTTTCACCTCAACACAATCCTTATTTGAGCTTATATTGACGTTATCCTTAAGCACCGCGTTCTCGAATGAACCCAGCATTAACCTCGGTGCAAGATTAAATTCATCGGCGGCAGTAAAGGCAAAATCCCCCAAATTCATATTAACCTCTCCGCCGTCATAGGCAACACCTATACCTTGAAGCGCATACGGGTCAGTCATAATCCCTTCCCATTTACCCTCGCTGTTTCTCGTAAAGCTTCCTCTTGTAGTCTCCTTTTCGTACATTATTTCGGCATTAAAAGAATACCCGCGGTTTAAATCTGTTAAATCCATGCCGCCTATCACGTCACAGGAGCCTATTAATGTCACCGCAATAATAATCAAAAGTGATAATAGAGCTTTATTTTTCATTATTAAAACCATCCTCGTTTAATTTTGAGGACGATAGACAGTCTAAATCTTCATGACAAAGGGCAGAATATCCGCCACATCACTCGGCATTATGCCTGAAAGCGCCATGCTTTCCGACAGCTTATCAGCCGCCAGACCGTGCAGATATACACCAAGCACCGCTGCCTCAAAGGCTCCCATTCCCTGTGCTGCGAGTCCACCGATTATTCCGCTTAGTACATCGCCAGCTCCCGCCTTTGATAATCCAGCATTACCGGTAGGATTTACCGAAACACGTCCGTCAGGGCTTGCTATAACGGTGTTTACACCCTTCAGCACAAGTGTTACGTTGTACTGTACAGCAAAATCCTTAGCGTAGTCTATTCTGTGCGCTTCGATTTGCGAAACCTCAACCCCTATAAGGCGGCTGAATTCCAGCGGATGCGGAGTAAGAATTTTAGGCTTGTCATTGTCCTTTAAGACATTTATATTACCAGCAATAGAATTTATTCCGTCCGCATCTAAAATAATCGGGCACCAACAATTTTTGAGGACAAAATCCACTATTTTTCGAGTATATTTTGTCATACCGATACCGCAGCCTAAAATAACAGCCGAATATGATGTAATAAAGGGAGCCAGCTCATCAATCGCTTCATCATCCATGAAGCCATTTTCATCGGCAAACAAAGGTATCAGGGTAGCCTCAGGGATTTGAGAGATAACAGTATTGCAAACACCTCTTACTGATGCCAGTGCTACAAGCCCTGCCCCAACCTTATATGCCGCTCTCGTCGAAAGCAGTGCCGCACCAGTATAACGCTCGCTACCCGAAATATTGAGAAGTCTGCCAAAGTCGCCCTTGTGCGAATTTCTTTTTCTGGCGGGGATAAAGCTAAGGATTTCATTTTCCGTAATTCCCGCCGTAAAGCTGCTGAAACAGCTTTGAGGAATACCAATATCTAGCAGAATAATATTTCCGCAAAAATCGTATGTCGGGTGCGAAATCATGCCTTTTTTGACTGCGCCAAGACACAGCGTAATGTCGGGCTTAAAGGCGTTTGGAGTAATTTCGCCTGTATCTGCGTTTACTCCGCTGGGTATATCAATCGATATTTTAAACGCTCCGCATTTGCTATTAACAAAGCTTATAAGGGCCTCGGATTTCGCATCAAGCGCTCCGTGAAAGCCTGTCCCATACACCGCGTCAATAATTATTTCGGAGTTTCGAAGCACCTCTTTGACACTCATTTCGTGTAATGTGTATGTAGTCGCAGTAACCCCTGTCGGTGTAGAATATTTATCGTAGCTTTCCTTCGCTTCCGCACCTGTCGGGAAATCATTAACATATACGCAAAGCACCTCGCCGCCCGCATCTTTAATTCTGTGAGCAAGGACTATTCCGTCTCCGCCGTTATTCCCGCTTCCGCATACTACGGTGAAGGTTCGGTTTTGAACGCCGCCTAGTATCTCCGAAATTTTCTTATAACACTCTGTGCCTGCATTTTCCATTAGCTGTATTGCACTTATACCGTTTTCTGCCGCTTTCATTTCTTCTCCGGTAACCAAAAATTTCATATCAGTATACCTTTCCCTTGTTTTACGTCTCTTTCAAGAGAAAATATCCTTTCCACCTGATAATTTTATTGTGTGTGTTTTATTATACCAAATTTTATCAAAATTTGCAAATAAAATTTGTAAATATGTCAAAAAAATAAGAGGTTCAGTAACATGAACCCCTTTTTTGCTTATTTTATAGAACTCTAACCCCTGTATAAAAATGCGTTAAATAATAATTTACGTTAATATTAACCTCTTTTACCTTGTCACCAGGCGTTGAGCAGCTAACCATTATACCGTCTCCGATATAAATTCCTCCATACTGTGCCCTCTCGCCGCTGTCCGAGAAGAAAACCAAGTCACCCGACTTAAGCTCAGCTATACTATCAACTAAATTTCCCATTACTGCCTGCTCACCGATAGCACGAGAGCAATTCACAAAGCCATTTTCCCTAAGCACATAATAAATAAAGCCTGAGCTATCAAAGCCCGCCTCGGGAGAAGCTCCACCATCTGCAAACGGTATACCAAGGAGTGCCTGAGCTGTCAAGGTAATCTGATTTGCATCAGCAGGATTCATAGTTACCGAGGCAGTCGTAGTTTCGAGAAGTGAGGTCCCTGTTTCCGTTGTCGTAGGCTCTGTTTCAGTAACTGTCGGCGTATCCTCTGACTGTTCAGTAGGCGTTGTCGCATCGGTAGGTGTATGCGAGCTGCTCTCAATCAAAGGCAGGGTACTGGTTTTGTCGTCTTGTATATTAATTGTACCTTTTGAGCAAGCACCCAAAATCAGTATACCTATAACGATAATAAGCATTTCAAGCCTTGGAATTCTATTTTTAATTTTCATTTAGATAACCATTCCTTTCAGGGCTGTTGTTTACCATGAACTTAGTATATCAAAAAAATTACTTAAAATCAACTACAATTCTGTTACAATCACATAACAATATTATTACAAAAGAGTAAAAATGTCAAGTTAAATTTATGTCTCATTAGCTCGTACTATGTCGAAAACAAAATTTAAAGGGTGACATTTTAACTGTCACCCTTCTTTTTATTAAAACAGTCTGCGACTGTTTTAATAACCGCCATTGCAAAGCTCAAAAACGACTCGCATTGCAATGGCTCAATTTGTCATGTTATTTTTATTAATATAATCCAGTATTAATTACATAAATATCAACGTTTCTGGCGCCCCAGTTACAGGCATCGCCGTAATGCTCGCTTGTAACCCCCATGTAAAGGTCCACAACCACGTCAGTGAGATAACCTGTATCAGCCGCAACCGCCGTTCCGTACACCGTTTTTCCGTCCTGCGTAACTATATATAGAAGTGAGCCGTAGGGTATGACCTTCGGGTCAACAGCAACTGTTCCAATTTCCAGCTTACGTCCGCTTGCTGTCCCTGCTCTTGGTCCTGCTGTGTATGCACAGGATTTACCCGACACTACATATTTATAATCAACGGGCAAACCGTTCACCAGTTCTATTTCGCTGAACTCACGCTTGCTGTATGGTGTAGCAAGTGCTGTTCCTACGCCTATTACCTCATCTACGGGCAGATTCGTGATTTCGCGGCTTAACTCGATCACATCAGCCAATATGCCGTCGATGATTGTTTCCTTTGTGACAACCTGCTCTGAGCCGTTAGCACCCTCTGTTATAGCCTCGGTGGTTCCTATCTTAAGGAGCGTGGTTTCACGTTCTATCGTGTTATAAGGTATAGCATTTACGGTTACACGTTCTACATACTTAACACGTTTTACAATAATTTCGGTATTCTCGTCTGCGACTGTATTAACCTCAGGGGTTACAATATCGTCGTCGCCGAGTCGAATTTCTGATAGTGCCAGCAGGTCGCCTACTGTGGTGTTTTCGCCTGCCTTGACATTTACGACTTTAGTAATTCCGTCTGCCGTAATATTTACGCTAAATGCTCTGATAATAACTATTTCGTCGTTATCCTCGCATACCTCTGAAAGCCCTTTACTAATAAAATCTGTGCTGCTTAAACTAATTCCGAGGCGGTTAATTAACCCGCCTACGGTATCATCTGCTCTGGTTTCTGTTTCGATTAAAATTCCGTCAACAGATATTTTTAACTTAATTCCACGAATTACATCGAGTCTCGCAGTATTCTTTTCGAACCCGCTGAAAACATAATAATCATATTCACCCAGCGTAAGGTCAAGCTCGGCAAGAATTTCATCAGGCTCATCAAGTGTGGTAAGCACTTCATACGCTCTGTCGCCGTCGGTAATCGTGACTTCATTTCTAAAATACAGCACACCTGTCATTAAGAAAATAACAAGGCTGGTGGTGAAAATCGCTATTAAAGAAATGACTGTATGGTTTTCGAGAATGTTTTTTATTCTCTTAACGTCTTTTTTGGCTTTCAGGAGGTTATTTTGTGATTTATTAATCAAAATATTTCCTCCAATGTATAATATATTTTGGGCTATTCCCAAACCTAGTACATTATACTACGGCGTTTTGTATACGTCAAATAATTTTAGCCCTTGCAATTTGGTGGTAATGCACAGTTAACCCATGTAATGCCTTGTTACCACTTTGTAATAATTGGGACTTGATGTCAAATATTAGGGTTATTTGTACAATTTGACGAAAGATTTTTGGCATTATTAACGAAAAGACGCTTTATATATAAATAATGTCAGTTTGAGCTCTTGTCAAATATTTAACCATTATGCGAAACCCTTTAGCAAAGCCATTTTAGCCCATTTGTTTAATTTGACGGAGAATTACATGCAACCTCTTAAAAACCGCATAAACACTGAACTTCAACTGTCAAGAAAAAAAGGCTATCAACATAGCCTTTTTTCTATTTTATTGAGGCTTTAAAGCCTAGCCGATGTTTTCCCAAGCCTTGATTTCGCCCATATAAATCTGCATAACCTGTTCGCTAGTCATATTGTCGGTGGGGTTATCGTTGTTCACGATTACCGCGATGCCGTCGATTGCGATAACAGTTGCATCGAGACCCGCTTCAACCTCGCTGCTCTTAAGCTCTCTTGATGCCATGCCGATTTCGCATATACCGTCGATTACGGAGTTCATGCCTGTTGTGGAGTCGTTCTGCTGGATTTCAATTGTTACGCCGCTGTTTAGAGCTATATACGCTTCCTTAAGCACCTCCATTACAGGGGTTACGGAAGATGAACCTGCAATTGTGATTTTACCTGTTAAGCCCTTCGAGCTGTAAGAACCGATGTTACCCTCGCTGATATAGCCCTTCTTCTCTACTACCTCTTGTCCTTCCTTACTCATGATAAAGTCTATGTAATCCTTGGAGAGGTCGCTAAGATTATCTGCCTTTACCGCTATGTTAAAGGGGCGGGCTATCTTATATTCTCCGTCCTTAATTGAGTCTACCGATGCAATTGCTCCATCAATCTGCAGAGCCTTGACAGTATCATTTAACGAACCGAGCGAAATATAGCCTATTGCTTTCTTGTTGCCCGCCACTGATGTCATCATTACTGTTGTGCTGTTTGTGATTTCTGCTTCGTCTATTGTGTAATCTATTTTATTTCCGTCAGCGTCCTTTTGCTCAATACCGAAAAGCTCGATAAATGCGCCTCTTGTTCCTGAACCGTCTTCTCTCGATATAACAGTTATCGCACCCTTAAAGCTTTCTGCTGTAGCTGCCTCTGTTTCTGTTTTCTGTTCGGTTTTCTGTGTACCCTGTGTGGGCTCAGTTCCTTTTGTTTCTGTTTCTGGTGCTGCGGCTTCGCCACAAGCTGTCAGCATAAGCGCAGCAGCTGCACTAAGTGCCATTAATTTAAAAATATTCTTTTTCATTATAAGTACCCCTTCATTTTTCTGTTATTGTTTTGTTTGACTATGGCTATATTTTATTATACTTATGTTAAAAAAGCAGTCTCGTTAATGTTAAATCGATGTAAAAAGTCATACCTTGTCTCATGAACGCATAAAATCTAAATATAACTTTGAAAGGGCATGGTTATAAATATGTATAAATCAAGTGCCGCCCCGTCAAGAACGGGGCGGAATATAAAAGCATATATAATAAGTGTAATAATAGGTCTTGTTTTTTCAGGATTAATTCTTCTCTTTTTTTCGCTGGTTACATGGCTTTTGCAGCTTCCGATAAGCTATAGCGAAATTTTTTCCGCACTTGCTTTCGGTGCGGGCTGTCTTGCCTCTGGAATTTTTATCGGCTGGGCTAGGAGGCAGAACGGGCTTATTAATGGAATAAGAGCAGCATTTTTGTTTCAAGTGCCTGTTTTTATTATTTCTATATTTATGTCAGGGCTCACGGGAGCCTTGCTTGCCGAAAGATTTATTGTAGCCGTGATTTGCGGTTCTGTGGGCGGTGTTATCGGGGTTAATCGTAAATTTAAATAAGCATAAAAAAAAGAAGCCGAAGCTTCTTTTTTTATTATGGTAGTTAGAATTAACCGAGTAATTGTAACACTGCCTGAGGCGCTTGGTTCGCCTGAGCGAGCATTGCCTGAGACGCTTGCTGAAGGATGTTAAACTTGGTGTAGTTAATCATTTCCTTCGCCATATCTGTATCACGAATCTGTGATTCAGCGGCTGTTAAGTTCTCGTTTGTAGTTGTCAGGTTGTTTACAGTGTATTCAAGTCTGTTCTGTAATGCACCGAGACCTGCTCTTTGCATTGATACAGCATTGATTGCGCTATCGATAGAATCGATTGCAGAGTTTGCACTGTCCTGAGAAGCAACACTTATGCTTCCTACGCCGAGAGCTGTGGAAGACATGTCTTTAACTGCAAGAGTAACTCTCTGATCTTCAACACCGTTAGCACCGATCTGGAATGTTAAGCCTTCGCCTGTGCTAGATAGCTTATCCTTACCAACGCCTGCGCCGCCAGCCATTGTGGTCAGAGCCAGAGAACCGTTTGTGTTTGCGTAGAACTTAACGTCACCGTCGGGAGCTTTAGCATCAGTTAAAGTAACCTCGTAGTCGAGACCAGCCTTAGCCATTATGTTCTGGATATCCTTCTCAGAATATTCAGTACCTGTTGCTAAGTGGATTGTAAATGCTCCACCCTTAACGTTAGGGTCAGTTTCCTTAGTCGTATTCTCTACATTTTCCTTACCCTTTGCCACGTCTGTTTTAATTGTAAAGGTACGAGTATCTGCACCATAGTTGTTTGAGGTTAGCTTAATAGCATCGGCATATCCCTCGGTATCTGCTGCACCTACTAATAAGGATGCCAGCGAGTCACCGGTCGCCGAAGAAGTTGCTCTTACACCTGCAGATGTTGCCGTTAAGCTTGTAGCATCTGCTGCACCAACATATACGCCTGAACCTAATTTGAGTTCAATATCAGGGGTGGATGCGGTCTGACCTGTCTTCTGAATATTAGCACTCTTGATTAAGTCGTTAATCTGAGCCTGTGTATAGGTTGTTCCAGAGTTAAGGTTGATGGATAATGTCTTACCAGTTGCATCCCACGATGCGTTCTCACCGCCAACACCAGATGCGCCAGTTGTGAAAGCAACGCTTACGCCAGCGATATTAGATGTTAAGGTTGAACCTGCGAGTGTACCAGATGTTACGTGTGTACCGTAACGAGCACCGTATTCGCCTGCTGTACCCGATGCGCCGCCGAGTGAACCGTCAAGAAGCTTGATTCCGTTGTACTCAGTTGACTTCGAAATTCTGTCAACCTCAGACTTAAGAGCATCAACCTCGAGCTGCATAGCATCGCGGTCTTCCTGCTGATAGGTTCCGTTTGCTGACTGAACTGCTAATTCTCTCATTCTCTGAAGAATAGAATGTGTCTCATTGAGTCCGCCTTCAGCGGTCTGAATTAAGCTGATGCCGTCGTTTGCGTTGTTAACTGCCTGTGAAAGTCCTCTAGTCTGTGCTCTCATTTTCTCGGAAATTGCGAGACCTGCTGCGTTGTCGCCTGCACGGTTGATTGCTAAACCTGAGCTTAATTTCTCAGTTGACTTCTTTGTGCCTGCAACGTTCATGTTCATCTTGTTGTTTGCATTAATCGAATTAAGATTATGCTGTACTACCATTCCTGCCATGATATTTCCTCCTTGAAATAGACTTTCGAATTCCGTTCGAAAGTTTTCGTGTTTATACCAAGATTTTTCTTGGTATGCGTTTGGACTTTTAATTTGGTTTAAAAGCTTTGCAAAACTTAATAAGAGGTTTGGGCTCTTACAAACGTAATATCGTTATATTTGGAAAAAACTTTAGCTTTTTTTTATGAAATTCATAAAAAGTTCATAAAAACTTAGATTTATGTAAAATATTAACATAATTGTATAGATTTAAAAGCCTATTATATATGCATAATGCCGAAGCTTTTTTAACAGCTTCGGCATTGTGTTTATTTATTCGTAAATTTTTATTACCACATTATCAATAATTACTTCATCAACAGGTAAGCTATCAACAACGGGTACCGACTGTATAGCATCAATTACCTTGAAGCCATCTACTGTCTGCCCCATTACAGTATACCCCCCGTCAAGATGAGCGGCTCCGCCAACCTCTGCGTATTTTTCCGCAACCTCGTCGGATTTGTATTCAAACATCTCCAACGCAGCAGCAGTATGACGGCGTTCATTTTGATAAGCTTTATAACTGTAGATATATGAGTTTCTATCTACATCTGAAAGCTCCGAGCTATTGATATAGGATTGTAAATTAAGCAGCTTCTTTTCAATAAGCTTTATATTTTCCTTCATTATTGAAGCACCGCTTTTTTGTGCCTTGTAGGTATCATTTTTATTCGACACGATGTAGAACTGGTCGCCGTTCTCGCCGAAAACATTTGAGCAGACACTTAATGCCCCGTAGAAATGCCTTAATTCGTTGTTGGCTTCAACTTCATAGGAAGCCTTGTCTGGGTCAGACATACCTGTGCCGTCATACGAGCCGCCCTGTATCATAAAGTCAGCTATAACCCTATGAAATATCTTATCCCTAAAGTATCCGCTTTCAGCGTTTTCAATGAACCGTGCTACTGCAATAGGTGCAAGCTCAGGATAAAGCTTAACAGTAATATCGCCAAAATTCCGCACGCTTATAACCGCATAAGTGTCACCCACCTCAAGCTTTACCTCGCCGATATTCCCCTCGCTCTCTGTCTTTCCACAAGCGGAAGCAAACACAATAGATACTAATAATAAGGTCGCTAAAGCCTTTTTTAACATCAATATTTTTCCTTTCCTTATATACTCCATTTTTAACCAGTTAGGAACGCACAGTATTCACAAATGTGCGGGCGAACAGTGTTCGCCCATGCAGAATAGAGGTGCTACGATGTGAGCCGACTTTGAACATTGTAGCACCTAATAGTAAAGCAATCGTAGACCACTTTACTATTATTCGCTGCGTAGCGCCTCAACCGCATCCTTCTTAGATGCCATTCTTGCGGGGATATGTCCGCCGAGGACTGTAAGAATGGTGCTGATTACGAGAAGCAAAATAACATGAATAATATTAAGCTGTGCCACTCCCTCGAGGTTTGTCATACTATATATAATAGCATTTGCTGGGAAGGTCAGGAGATAGGCGCAAATAACACCAATAAGTCCCGAAAATACTCCTATAATAAAGGTCTCAGCATCAAATACACGAGTTATATCCTTTTTACGGGCACCAAGTGCACGAAGAATACCAATTTCCTTAGTTCTTTCAAGCACCGAGGTGTAAGTGATAATCGAAATCATGATAAGGCTTACCACCAGCGATATCGCCGCAAAGGCAATAAGCACAACCGTAATAGCATCCATAATTCCAGAGGTTAAATCGGTAAGCGAACCCGCAAGGTCGCTGTAAACTATCTGGTCATCGACATCCTTGTCATCGTTATACTCATCAATATAAGCCAGCATATCGCTCTTACCTGCGAAATCTGTCGGATAAAGCATAATCATAAAGGGCGAAGCGGTTCCTCCAAGAGTAGCCAGTATCATCTGCTTTGACATCTCATCGAGCTCGCCTCTTGTGAATATGTTATAATCTGCCGTTGACTGTGCCTTGACGATATCGGACTCCAGCGCATTATCTATTACGAGAGTACATAGGTCGTCGCTGTAAGCAATTCCTCTACCGAGCAGTCCTATCGAGGAGCCTTCTCCCTGAGTTATTATACCCACAACCCGAAGTGTAATACTGTCGTCGGAATTATACATAGCTTCTGTATCCATATTAGGCAGATAGGTTCCCATGTCGGTAGCTACATAATAATCGTTGTTGTCGATTACCTTAAGCTCCATTCCGATTACATCTGAAAACTTTATTGTATCAACTCCCTCGACATCGAAGCCTAGTGCCTCCATTGTAGAAACAGGCATACGGTGATTATTTCCCACTACAAGTACCAAATCGGTAGGCTCTGTCGGATATTCACCGTAAAGCAGGTCGTAATATCTCTCCAGATAAGGTGCACCGTCAGGGTCAACCGAGGCAGGATAGGACGATAAGCCCGCACCGCTCATTGAAGTCATCGAGGTCATAGACGACATAATATTACTGCCGCCGCCGCTAAGCATATCGCTCATTGCACCAAAGCTTACATTATTATAGCTATCTTCGTCCTTACGGATAATATTCATGCTCACAAGTCTTGTGTAGCCGATGCTCGAGCAATAATCTGGGCTTATACTGCCAAGATGTGTTAAAAACTCATCTGTGAAATTATTGGTATGGATTTTTATAAATTTATTAGGGTCATACAAAACGATTTCGTCCTCGGGAACAGCCTTTTCCTCTGAAGCATTTCCTGCTCTATTTTGCATTTCCTCGATATTTACGCTCTGGGTGCTTTGTGAAATTATTACTGGGAATTCTGCAATAGCATCTGATTGAAACTTGTCAATCTGGAGTTGAAAGCCGTTTGAAAGGCTGAGAATTACCGCAATTCCGATTATACCGATACTGGAAGCAAAAGCAGTTAAAAAAGTACGTCCTTTTTTAGTCATAATATTGTTAAAAGAAAGATTTAACGCTGTACGGAATTTCATCGCCGTCTTTTTGAGATTAAACATATCGGGCTTCGGGCGTTCCTCGTGAGGGTGACTGTCGTCAATAATCTTACCGTCCTGGAAACGTATAATTCGGTCTGCGTACTGGTTTGCTATATCGGGGTTGTGAGTTACCATGATTACAAGTCTATCCTTGGCAACCGCTTTTATCAAATCCATGATTTGAGTGCTGGTAGTGGTATCAAGTGCACCAGTGGGCTCATCGCAAAGGAGAATTTCGGGGTCATTCGCTAGAGCACGGGCAATGGCAACACGCTGCATCTGACCGCCCGACAGCTGATTAGGTTTTTTATGAAGGTGCTCTTTTAAGCCTACATCCTCGAGAACCTGTAATGCCCGTCTGTGCTTTTCCGCTTTAGATACTCCCGATAATGTCATTCCAAGCTCAACGTTTGCAACTATACTTAAATGAGTTATTAGGTTATAGCTTTGGAAAACAAAGCCGACTGAATTATTTCTGTACGCATCCCAATCATGTGCGGTAAACTTGCTGGTTTGCTTCCCTTTAATGATTAAATCGCCCGAGTCATAGTGGTCAAGACCGCCTATGATATTCAGTGCCGTGGTTTTACCTGAACCCGAGGTACCTAGAATTGCCACAAACTCCTTTTCTCTAAAGGCAACACTTATGCCGTCTAGAGCCTTTGTCTCAATATCGCCTACTACATATCTTTTCTTGACATTCTTAAGTTCTAGCATTATTTTTCTCCTTTGTTCTATTTTTTATATTTTTCGTTTATCGCTATAAGTGCCTCTTGCAAATCAGCAAAGCATAATACAATCCGTTCAATCTGCGTTTGGCTCAGAGTACCTGCCATTTCATCAAAAATTGCCCCTGCCGCATGATGTAGCTTGTTTAAAACCTCACGTCCGTTTTCTGTAACGGTAAGTAGCACTACCCGTTCGTCATCGCCACTTCTGCTACGCTTTATATAACCCTGCTGCTCCATTTTCTTGCAAAAGGTGGAGGCATTTCCTTGGTTTAGCCCCAGATTATTGCTTAAGCCGCCTATTGTACTAAACTCACCCATTTCAATTCCGCAAAGAATTTTTAACTGAACACGGGTTAGTCCCAGCTTTTCGCAAATCGGGTCAAACAACGTTTCCATAGCAAGCTTCGAGATTTTGATTATATTCCAAAGCTCGGCTTTAAATCGTTCGACTTCCAAATAATAACCTCCTTTTTCAACATATTCCATTTAACTTAAATATAATATCACTTAAATATATCAAAGTCAATGTACAACAATAGCGCATTTCGTGAAATATTTGTGAAATCTTAATAATTTGTAAATTTTGTATATGAAAACATGGTAAATATTTAACATTTTGTGAACTTTGAAATATCATCTTGATTTTACATAAAGAATATTGTATAATGTCTGTATAGCGTATTAGGTATTCTAGTACATGAAAGGTTGGGATTAAAATGGACGCTTTATCTTTAATCAACGGAAGCAATAACGAACCTATAGAAACCACAGACAGCGTATTACAGCTACTTGAGTTTTACACGGGTACCGAAATTTTCGGAATAAACATTGCTAAAGTGAGCGAAATAATAAGGTTTATGGAGCTTACCCCTATGCCTTCGGCACCTCCAGAGATTGAGGGTGTGTTTATGCACCGTGATAAGCTTGTTACTGTTATAGATTTACACAAGGTTTTAAATTTACCACTAAGAGAATCCGATGGTAATGGTATGCTTATTGTCTGTGACTTCGATCAGTTAAGCGTCGCTTTCCATGTTTCCTCCGTTAATGGTATCCAGAGCCTAAGCTGGACCGCAATCGAAAAGCCTCCCGCAGTTAGCGGCTCAGAAAGAGACGGCGTAGCAACTGGTATCGCAAAGCTTGAAAATAAGATGATTATGATTCTCGACTTTGAGAAGATTATCTGTGACTACAACCACGGACACGAATTCGAAATTGGTGATGTCGGAAATGTTGAGGTTATTGAAAGCTTTGACTATGCAAGAACAATCGTTGTTGCCGAGGACAGCCCGTTCTTAAATAAGGTTATGATTGATGCACTTAAGAAGGCTGGCTTCCTTAATTACAGAAGCTTCTACAATGGTCTTGATGCGTGGGATTATATTCGCTCGCTAAAAGGCTCAGATGATATAAAGAAAAAATGTGCCGCTGTCATTACAGACATCGAGATGCCTCAGATGGACGGACACAGTTTAATCAAGTGCATTAAATCCGATAAGGAGCTTCGCACAATTCCCGTATTTATCTTCTCATCATTAATTCATGACAATATGAGACAGCGCGGAGACTCAGCAGGTGCCGACGGTCAATTTGCACGCTCGCAGCTACCTGAGTTATTAAAAGAAATGATTAGCTTTTTAAGATAATATTATTAAAACTGTTTCACCGTTTTAATAGCCGAGACTGCAATGCTCAAAAGCAACTCGCATCGCAGTCTCTCAAAAACAATTATCATAAACAAAAACTGGGCTCAGCCCAGTTTTTTTGTATTAATATATAATATATAATTATATTGTATCTAGAAACGTCGATAGTTCTTCAACACTTTGAACTATATAATCAGCACCAGCTTTCTCGTGCTCCACAACATCTCCAAATCCATAAAGCACACCGATGCTTTTTATACCTACCGCCTTTGCACCTAATATATCATGCTCTTTGTCACCAATCATAATGGAATTTCCCAAGGTTAAATCGGGTGTGTTATCGAATACATACTGTATCACTTCACTTTTTTTAGACCTTGTACCGTCCAGCTCACAGCCAGATATAAAGTCAAAATATGTGAAAATATTAAAATAATCAAGGATTTTCTTAGCATAGATTGTAGCTTTTGAGGTAGCGAGGATTAATTTTTTTCCTCGTTCCTTCTGCCTTTTTAATAGCGTATCCATACCTTGGTAAAGCTCATTTTCATATAGCCCTTTTTCTGTAAAATACTCTCTGAATTTTGCAACCGCAAGCTCAGCTTCGGCATCATTAAAGCCAAAAAACATTTTATATGAATCCCTTATCGGCGGACCAATAAAGCGGATTAACTCGTTAAGCTCGGCTTCAATACCGAAGCCCCTTAAAGAATACTGAACTGATTTTGTAATTCCTATCCTAGGGTCTGAAATCGTACCATCGAGATCAAATAAAAAATAATCCATGTTTTATTACCTTTCATAATTATGGCACAGAGCATATTTGATTGACTCAAATATGCTCTGTATTTTTATCCATATTTCCTAAACGCTTGTAAAATCAGCATTACTGCAAACCAAATCAGATTATAAATCACTATATTCGTCGTTGTAAACATGTTTACCGAAGTAAAAAGCATGAATATAAGTCCGAGCAAAGCCGCCAGAAACACCCCTGCAAATACTGTCGAGGAGGTAAGTGTAATGTCACGCACCAGTTTTTTCGATGCAACGAGTGCACGGGCAAAGGACGTAAAGGTTCCGTTACACGAAACGCCGCCGTTACCTCTCGATGTGTACTTCGAGCATTCATCGAACTTTTCATGCATATCAAAGGGCAGAACCCTAAGCATGGTCGGAGACATTTCGAAAACATCAGCCAGTTTGTTTACAGTAACAAGCGAGTCCTTTGTTCGCACGATAACGGCAATCCCTCTCCTGTCGAGCTCCTGCATTGAATGCTTTATCTCGCTGTTCGGGATAATTTCGATGAAGAACATTGCAACGGTTTCACCGCTTACAGCAAGATATACAACATCGCCATTCTCGCTGCAATATTTGCGTTCTTTTCGGATATCGGGAACTTTTATGCCGTGATGCTTCATTTGGTCACGGTTACCGAGCATTATGCGATTGTTTCCAATCCAGCCCGATATTCCCATATTAACCTCATAAATGCAGTTGTCAACCTCATAAAGCAGCTCGCTCCGTCCTGCTACCATATCATAGAACATATAGGTCAAAATCGAACCGCTCTTTATGGCAAGGCTTGCCGCTGTAATAATTGCTTCGTCGATTGCGTAAACGTTGAGCGAATTTGCGGGTTGACAGCGTTTAATGTTTCTGAAAGCGATGCTTCCCGCTGGAAAGAGCGATGACGCATCAACAAGCACCGAATTTACCTCGGAGAACTTAACCGCCGCATTGTAGCCAAGCACCACTGAGCTTGTCTTGCTTAGTGATTTTGAGGCACTAAGCATAGGGTTATTGACGATGAACATTATCGAAAGCGGCGAAAGCACCGAGAGCATTCCGCAGGCTACCGTCAACGCCCAGTAAATATTGTTTTCCATTTCGGCAACGCCATTCGGGATAAGATACGCCGCCGCACCCATAAGCACTGCGAATATCAGGATAAGTGGGGTAAGCAGCTTACATATTTTATCTGCAAGGTCATTGCAATATGTATTTTTAAGAAAATCGGTTAAGAACTCGGTCTTGCGCATGGTACAAAGCACGGGTAAATCGTGAAGAACGCCTTTAGTAAATGAATGAGTAAGCATTTCGTCCTGCACAATATCGGCATAATATTTAGCATTATCACCCGAAACAAAACGGAAATTTCTTTTTGCTCTGACTATCATGCAAAGCTTTCCGATAGTGTTAAAAAGCAGAGCCATAAGTCCTGCCGCAACGAAAATGTACGCCTTGCCCCTTTGGACATAATCCGAATTTGATAAATGCGGTATTATGGTGATAAGTGCCGCGACAATTGGAATAGCACAGATGCTGTCGCAGTCAGCTTTCCCTGTGAAAAGCTTACTAAGCCCCCCTGTAATAACCGAGGTGCAAAGTGCAGCACCCACAACCCCTAAAATCAAGTTCATATAAAGAAATCCAGCAGGGTCATACCTCTTATCAAGGAATTGTAAATCGAAGCCAAAAAGCTTGAAGGTCAGCACATTTTCCATGTCATTAAGTATGGAAACTAGGAATAAAAATGCCGTAATAATTAATAACAGTACAAATCTAAGCTTAAGCCCTCTGTGCGACTCACATATATCGTTCCAAATCTGTCCGCTGGTGTCAAAGCTGTCGAACTCGTCCTTTTCCTCCTCAGAGTCATAATATACGGGATCAACCTCGTCATCTTCTATATCCTCGAGGACAAAATCACGGATTTTGCGTTTACGCTTTGAGGTAAGCTCGTTCATCTTCTGCTCGGCAATAATGGGATCCTCGCCTAGCATAAGAGTATTCGTGTCCTTAAGAATTTGGTTTTTATAATCAATATTGAGCGCATTTGTCGGAAGTCCCGTTTTCTTTACATCACTACTAATCGGGATTACCTGTGTGCGCTGTGCCTCAATATCACTTGATCGCTTATTCTTCATCGCCTTATTGAGCGACTCAAGAAGTGCGGTGTTACTGCGTTTTGACTTAAATTCACCGAGAGGAAGCTCACGCTGTCTCTGACTGCTCTTTTCGATGCTGGGGGTGTACGGCTTTACCCCTACCTCAGCAGTAACATAGCCTTTATTTATTTCATCTGCGGATTTCGCCGCTATTTCCTTTAAATCATCTCCCGCAATACCAAGCGTGTCGCCGAGGAAAAGCGAGGATACCGCCTTGCTCTGTTCATCTGCTCTTTTAAGTATATCATAAGGATTAATGGAATCAATTTGCTCCTCAGGATGCTCCAGTTCTAAATCCTTTTCAAGTATCGCAACATCTCGTTCGTTTAAGCCTGTCTCATTTTTAATAATCGGTAAATCGACACGAGTCTGCTCAAGATTAGGAAATACGAAATCCTCTCCCGAACCCCTTATATCACCCGAAACGCTCTCTATTATTTTTTTAGGAGCAGGTTTTTTCTCAGCCTCTGGAGCTTCAAGCACAGGCTTCGGTAAAACCTTGGCTTTCTCGTACATTATATCAGATTTTTTCGGTTTTTCTGTCTTAACGGGTTTTGGTTGCTTAATCGATACGGGATTTTCTGGCTCTTTATCAGCTTTCTCGAGTATTCGGGTAACACTTAAGCCAGAATTATCCTCATGTGTCCTATTATTGTTATCGGTGCCGTGCATATTTATTATCTGCGTTACACCTAAATCGTAGCTTTTTTTATTATTTTTAGCATCGGGGTCGAACTTTTCGAGGAGCTCTTTCTCCTCAATCTTTTTTCTTAACCCTTTTTTATCCTCAATATCAAGCGATTCCCAAGCGTTTTGTTCCTCGGGCTTTTTTTCGGGTTCGGTATTTACGCCGCTTTTCTTTTTAGCGACTTCGGCAAGTATATCATCAAGTGAAAAATTATCTGACATTTACTAACCTCCTGTATTTTTCCGACGGTGCTTAACAATCTCGTACATTAATATTCCACCGCTCACCGACGCATTGAGTGAATTTATATTTCCATACATATCTATTGAAACAATGACATCGCAGCTTTCACGGACCAGCCTTCCTAGTCCCTTACCCTCCGAGCCTATTACTAAGCAGACACCGCCGCCAAAATCGGTACTATAATAAGGCACTCCGTCCGCTTCCGCACCATAAACCCATATATTTTTAGTTTTCAGTATTTTAATTGTATCGACAAGGTTCGACACCCTGCAAACCTTAAGCCAATTCGCCGCACCCGCCGAGGTATTAAAAACTGTGGAGTTAAGCTCTGCACTTCTCCTCTTGGGGATTATAAGTCCGTCCGCGCCCGCCGCTTCTGCTGTTCGAATAATAGCACCGAGGTTATGCGGGTCCTCAATCTCGTCAGCCATTATAATGAATGGCGGCATTCCCTTTTCCTTCGATACATTTAAAATATCATCTAGCTCGGCATATTCAGCCGACGAGGTGAAAGCAGCGATACCGCCATGATGAGCATTCTCCGTGAGCTGATTTAATTTCTCGGCTCCGACATCCTTCACCACCGCACCAGTGTCCTTTGCCATCGAAATATGCTTGCCAAGTCCTGTACTGCCTCGTTCTACATAAAGCGTATCGATTTTTTTACCCGATTTTAGAGCTTCTAAAACGGCATTTCTACCGAAAATTATATTATCCTGCATATAACATCCTTTACCGTATTTATAGAAATTCTATGGATTTTACTTGATTTTGCAATTGTTATTCATTATATCACGATTTATATATAAAAGTCAAATTATATACTATATTTGTATGAAAATTTATGTTATTTAAATTTCTTCAAGGTTTTTTCAACAAAAATGAAGTATTCTGTATACATGAAAAGCAGGCAGGATAATGGCAGAAAAAGAAATTTAAAACGAAATACAGAAAGGCAATTAATATGAACATTAATGGATTATCAGGTATCACTTCTACCTACACAACAAAACTAAACTCATTGAACACTAATTTACAGAAAACCACCGGAACTGAAAAGAAACAAAATTATGATTCCTTTGAATTTACCGAGGGCTCAATGCCACCTCCACCCCCCATGGGAGGTCCCGGAGGTGCTGAAGGGGTAGATGGTGAATTTATGAATACGCAAGGACCGCCTCCACCGCCTCAGGATGAAATGGATTTCGACAGTATGAGCTCCGATGATTTAAAAACTTGGCTTAAGGATATGAAAGAACAGAATGTTCTGTCGATAGATGATGATGTCGATATTGATGGGTTGACCGACGAGCAGCTTGAAGAAATCAAAGCCCTTCTTAAAAATATGCAGAAGGATCAGATGAATAAAATGCCTCCGCCTAATATGCAGGGTGTTCCGTATGAATCAATGATTGATACAAACGACTAAAATTTATATATAATCGGTAAAATCCCGTAAATAGCTTTTGATTAAGTATATTTACGGGATAAATTTTACATTATTTATTAAAAAATAAAAAAACTATGGTAAAATATAAAATATAATGGTATAATAAATTTATGTGTAAATTTCAACATGAAAGGGCAGATCGAATGGACAACAAACTAAAGAGAGAACAAATTGGCAACGGTGTTTATTTTAGCACCGTAACGGATAAGAGATATAAGCTGAACCGCATTACAGTCATATTTATGACACAGCTTTCGGCTGAAAATGCTTCTGTGAACGCGCTTATACCAAGAATTCTATCAAGGCAGAACAAATATTATCCGGATAACAAGGATTTCCATAACTACGAGGCATCTCTTTATTCCGCTAAGGTAGGCTTTGATGCCGACTCGATGGGTGACACCCAAAGACTGGAGCTGTCTATAACCTCAATTGATGATGCCTTCGCTCTGAACGGCGAAAAAATCACACGAGATGCCGCAAAGCTCATAATGGACTGCATTTTCGAGCCAGCTCTTGTTGACGGTGTATTCGGCGAAAACGACGTCGCTGTTTGCAAACGTGAGCAGTGCGAGGATATTGAAGCTGAGCTTAACGAGAAGCGTATTTACGCTCTAAACCGCGCTTATGAAATCATGTGCGAGGGTGAGCCAGCAGCTGTACCGAAGCTCGGAACGGTCGAAAAAACGAGCGAAATTACTTCTAAAAGCCTTTATGAAGCGTATCTTAATATGCTTGATACGTTCATGGTCGAAATTGTCTGCGTGGGTTGTAACGACTTTTCAGATGTTAAAGCACTTGCGAAGGATATTTTCGGCAGAAAAAAGCGTGGCAATATCGCTAAGTGTCAGTCACGTTACAGCTATGCGAAAGCAGCAGTAGCCGAAAAAACTGAAAAGCTTCAGGTCAGCCAAAGTAAAATGGTGCTAGGACTGAAAACCGATAGCACCGATTATCATGCGCTCGCGCTTATGTCAAAGCTATACGGCGGTACTACTACTTCTAAGCTTTTTATGAATGTACGCGAAAAGCTGTCGCTTTGTTATTACTGCTGGGCTAGATTTAACCGTGAAAAGGGACTTATGCATATCGACTGCGGTATCGAAAACGAAAATATCGAGAAAGCAAAAGCCGAAATCTTAAAGCAATTCGAAGATGTAAAGTCTGGAAGCTTTACAGATGAAGATATAGAAACCGCAAGGCTTTCAGTTCAAAACGACACTAAAACGGTAAATGACAGTCTAGGCGGTCTCACCGAATGGTATCTTACCCGAATTTACAGAAACGATATTAAAACTCCCGAGGAGTCCCTGCTCGAATACGACAGGATAACAAGAGACGATATAAAAAAAGCGGCAAACTCCATGAAGCTTGATACTGTATATGTTCTGACAAGCTTAAACGATAGTGAGGTAAACTAATATATGACAACTCGTGATATAAAAATAATTAAGAGCGAACGAATTGGTGAAGAATATAAGGTTATAAAGCACCCAAGCGGGCTGACTATATGCCTGTATCCGATGGAGGGTTATACTAGCACCTACGCCCTTTTTGCCTCAAAATACGGCTCGGTTGACACCACGTTTAAAACAAAGAATGACGAGGATTTCGTTACAGTACCCGAGGGAATTGCACATTATCTCGAGCATAAGCTTTTTGAAAACGACGAATGTGATGCTTTTCAGCTTTACGCAAAAACTGGTGCCAACGCCAATGCTTACACCAGCTTTGACAAAACTGCATATCTTTTCCTTTGCTCACAAAAATTTGAGGAAAACCTTGAAATACTCTTAAATTTCGTACAAGACCCCTATTTTACCGACGAAAGCGTTGCCAAGGAGCAGGGCATTATCGGGCAAGAAATTAAGATGTATGATGACGACCCAGGCTGGCGGGTGTTTTTTAACAGCCTTGTTGCGCTTTATCACAATAATCCCGTTAGGATTGACATTGCGGGAACTGTCGAGAGCATTGCGAAAATTGACAAGGATTTACTTTACCGTTGTTACCGTACGTTTTACAATCTAGACAATATGGTGCTTTCGATTGCTGGAAACTTCGATGTAGACAGAACTCTCGGGATTTGCGACCGACTGCTTAAAAAATCCGAGGAGCTTAAGCTTGAGGTTCTAGTTCCCGACGAGCCTTATGAAATAAAGCAGCAGGAAATTGTACAGAAGCTTTCCTGTTCAATGCCGCTTTTCACCATTGATTTTAAGTTCCCGAATTATATCGGAAAGGAAAGCACAAAAAATTATATCGTTCAAAATATTCTTTTCGAAACCTGCCTCGGCTCCACCTCAAGCTTTCAGAATGATGCGATAAAATCAGGACTTATAAACAGCAACTTCAGAGTGGGTGTCCTTAACGGGCGCGGCTTCTTTACCGTTATGGCTGAGGGAGAGTCTGCTGAGCCTCGTAAGGTTTTCGAAGAAATTAAAGCAACACTTAGTAAAATTAAGAGCGAAGGAATTTCCCGTGCTGAATTTGATAATGTTAAGAAAAAGACCTACGGTGAGCTTATAATGATGTTCAACTCCGTTCAAGCAGTTGCTACAAACATGATGGAATCATACTTCTCCGACGGCACTCTGTACGATATGATAGAAATTGCTGCAAGCACAAGCTTTGAGGATATAATAGATGCGCTTCGTTCACTTGATATAGAGAACTCATGCATATCTATAATTGAGCCGATTGAAGAAGGAAATGGTGAGTCAAATGATTAATGATACGGTAAGCTTTCCTAATCTTTTTTCGGGAGATTTAACAGTAAACAGGGTGATTTTCAGCGTTTTTGGTATTGATATTTATTGGTATGGCGTGCTTATTACAATCGGCGTTATTCTCGGTTTCCTTTACGCCATGAAGCGTTCAAAAAGCATGGGTATGCTGGCAGACAATGTTTTCGATGTGGCTTTTATCGGCACTATCGGCGGATTTGTGGGAGCTAGGGCTTATTACTGCATCTTCCATAATCTAAACCCCGACACAAGCTTTAAATATACCTTTATAACCGCAATCACACAAATCCGTGACGGTGGACTTGCGATTTACGGCGGCATTATCGGTGCAATAATTTGCGCCGCTCTGTATGCCAAGATTAAGAAAATCCACATACTGCCTATACTAGACTTAGCAGGACTAGGCTTCCTTATAGGTCAAGGAATAGGACGTTGGGGCAATTTTTTTAACCAAGAATGTTATGGCGCGCCCACTGCTGGCAGTCTGCCATGGGGAATGACTGGAAATAAAATCGCAGCTGACCCCGCTGTCATTGCGGCAGGCACAGGCGGAGAAGCTTTACTGGTTCACCCTTGCTTTTTATACGAATTTTTATGGTGTGCTTTGGGCTTTCTTTTACTGCATTTTTATTCAAAGAAGCTTCGCAGCTTTGACGGCGAAATATTTCTTCTTTATATAATCTGGTATGGCTTCGGCCGCGGCTTTATTGAGGGGCTTCGCATGGACAGCCTTTATGCTGGTTCACTCAAGGTTTCGCAGGTTATAGGACTCGCAAGCAGCGTTTTTGGAATTATAGTGTTTATTTATCTTAAGCTTTCACTTAAGAAGAATAAAAACTACAAAATGTATGTTCAAACAGATGACTCTATTGCTTCCTTCGGAGAATACGAAAAAAGCCTTGTTCTTCAAAAAGAAAAGCTTGCCGCTAAAAAGGCAATGAAGGAAACAGAGCAAATAAAGCAAAACAAAGCCTCCAGTGTGTTAGGTGACCGTGAAGAAAATAATAACGAAACGGAGAAAAAATAATATGGCTAAAATTATTGACGGAAAAATAGTCTCGGCAAAAGTAAAGGAAGAAATCAAGGCGGAAATCGAAAGAGACGATTTAAAAATCGGTTTGGCGGTAGTTATCGTAGGAAACGACTCCGCAAGCCGAGTATATGTGAATAACAAGAAGAAAGCATGCGAAGCCTGCGGCATAATCTCCTTCGAGTACGCATTACCTGAGGATGTTACACAGGACGAGCTTCTTGAGCTTATCGAGACGCTTAATAACGACCCTAAAATTAACGGTATTCTTGTTCAACAGCCGTTCCCGAAGCATATCGACACCAAGCTAGTGAACGAGCATATCAGCATTTTAAAAGATGTAGACGCCTTCAGAGCTGAGAACGTGGGACATATCATGCTAGGCGATTATAATTTCCTTCCTTGCACCCCCGCAGGCGTAATGGAGCTAATACATAGCGAAAAAATAAACGTGTCAGGCAAGGAATGTGTTGTTGTGGGACGTAGTGATATAGTTGGAAAACCAATGGCAATGCTTCTCCTCCACGACCACGGCACCGTAACTATCTGCCACAGCAGAACTCCCGATCTTGCGGCTGTTTGCAAGCGTGCCGATGTATTAGTGAGTGCGGTGGGAAAAGTCGACTTCATAACTGCCGATATGGTTAAAGAGGGTGCAGTAGTAATTGATGTAGGCATGAACAGAAACAAAGAGGGCAAGCTTTGCGGCGACGTGAAATATGACGAGGTTGAAAAAATCGCCTCCTATATAACCCCCGTCCCTGGTGGCGTAGGTCCCATGACTATCGCAATGCTGATGAAAAATACATTAAAAGCCAAAAAGCTCCAAGAAAAATAAATGAAAAAAAAGAATAACTTCGTCATAAACGGCATTATCCTTATTGTTATTGTAATATTTTTATCGGTTATTTTTACTATAAACGGAAGCTGGGGCGTCGCACAGGTGATAATTCTTATTATTCTCGCCGTTATGGCAGGATTACAGCTTTGGATATACTTCGCATTCATTAAGGACAATAAAAAATAATATGAACAAACATAGTTGAAAAAGTCGAAATTCTATGATATACTGTCATTACCATGTGAACGAATTGAGTATAATGGGGATTAAAATGACAGAATATTATCTTTGGCTTTTACAAGTAATGGGTGCCGCAAATCCTAGAAGTGTTCAGCTTTTAAGGCATTTTGGAAATCCTAAAAAGGTTTACGAAAAGGCTCAGGTAGGCGACACAGGCTTCTTAAAACCCGCTGAGTTTAAACAACTTAAAAACGCTTCACTCGAACGCTCTCACGAAATAATAAAGTGGTGCGACGAAAAAGGCATTCAAATAATCACACTTGACGACGAGGATTATCCCTTACTTCTTCAAAATATCTTCAATCCGCCCATTCTCCTTTTCGTTGATGGAGATATCAGCGGAATAAGCGAGGAGCTTTGCATAACTGTTATAGGCACAAGATACCCGTCGGAGTACACCACTAAGGTCACCGAAACGGTATGTCGGGAGCTTACAAAGACGGGTGTAATTATTATAAGCGGTTTCGCTGTCGGTATCGACAAATCCGCCCATACCATAACAATCGAGACTGGCGGACGTACTATCGGTGTGCTTGCCTGCGGAATAGATATTGATTACCCCCGTGGGAGTCTGGCTTTCAGAAAGAAGGTCAAGGCTAAGGGAGGAGCAGCGATAACCGAGCTTTTGCCTGGTCAGACCACCGAAAAGGGTTATTTCCATCTGCGAAACAGAATTTTATCAGGACTTTCGCAGGGGACACTTATTGCCGAAGCAGGCGGCAGCAGCGGCTGTCATATTACTGCGAATTATTGTATCAGCCAGAACAGGGATTTATTCTGTGTTCCACCAGCCGATGTGTTTGCGGAGAGATATTCAGGTGTAATCAGATATTTAAGGGACGGTGCAATCCCTGTTTTCAGCTTTATTGATATTTTACAGCAATACAAGACGGGACTGGAGCTTAAAATTTCAGCCCAATATTACGAGGAGTACGAAAAGGAAAAGTCCAGCACAGAATACGAAGCGGGAGCTAAACCGAGGGAAAGAAAACCAATAGCAGCTATAATCCCCGAAAAGCCCCCTCTCCCCGATTTCTCCACGCTCTCACCGATACAAAGACAGATTGCCGAGCTGCTATCAAAGGAACCCCAGACTCTGGATTATTTGAAGCAGATGAGCGATTTGGATATGAACGAATTGTGCGATATTCTGCTTGATATGGAGCTTGACGGAATAGTAGAAAGCCTACCTGGCGCAAGGTATGGACTAAAATAGAAAAACGCAGCGGTCACTTAAAAGAACCGCTGCTATTTTTTATTTATCTATTTAATTTTAAAAGTAAAATATGTATTAGGATAAGGCTCATTTTCGAGGGTATAATGCCACCATTCCTCATCATAAAGCTTAAAGCCGTTATCAAGCATAGCGTTCTTTAAAATTTCACGGTTAGCCGTCTGCTCTGCCGTAATTAAGTCTGTTCCATGATGGGATATTTCGCCGAAGAAATCAAAGGGCGAACCCATGTCAACTTCTTTTCCCGTAGCCATGTCGATTATGGTCAAATCAACGGTGCTTCCCCTAGTATGCCCCGATTTTTCCGCTATGTAATTTTCGGGGATAAGGCGCGATTTTTCAATTTCGGGATAAAAAATGCTTCGCATTTTATCATCATTTTCATCAGCCGCCCAGCGCATAAACATATCCACCGCACACTGCGGACGGTAAGCATCGAAAAGCTTTATGGAATAACCTAGACCTCTAAGCTCATCGCTGGCTTTTTTTAGAGCCTGTGCCGCTTCCTTGGTTAATATAATTACAGGTGCCTCATAACCGTCAACTCTGCTCCCGATGAAGTTGTAGGTGCTGTAATAACGCGGCTCAAGGATTACATCAGGCACCGCCTCTGAAACATAGACAAAGCCCTTAGGCAGTCTGCCGCTCATAAGCATCAGCAGCATACAAACCGCAATTATCACCGCAAGAACAGCGGCAGATATCGCTATAATAACGCTCTTTTTATTAATCATAATCCCGTGTTGCCCCCCCTGCTGTTGGATTAAAGCGAAGTCTGATGTCAGGCATTTCATTAATCACGGTGTAATCGTTAATGCGCCAGTCATCGCCTGAATTTGGATTATTTTCGCCGCTCGCGGGTGGTGTGAATATTTTAAGTGTCATGTCGCAAGCTTCAGTAACAGGCTTATCAAAAAATGCACTGATTAAGTCGATTGTCGTAGCTTTCGGCGACTTGTAGAACCATTTGCCGTTAATTTCCATCATGGCATTAAGCCCTTTGTCAGCACCCGAAAACGTTATTTCACAGAAAACTGGGTTTGACTCAAAATGAAGCGGAATTTCAACACCCTCAGCGTCCTCTGAGCCGCCCCAACGAAGCTTTACAGGGAAGCTGATTTCCTCTGCTGTTTTTATTTCAGGATAGAAATACTCGTCGTGGACTATTTCCTTGTAGGTTTTCATCGACGGCTGTTCAATTCCGACATCGGGATTGTTGGGGTCCTCAATTTCGAGTCCTAACCTACCTCTGTCCCTGAACTGATAAAAGGTGAAGCCCGAGAACCAATCCGCTGGCTCATTCTTTAGCATATCGCAGAATTCTTTTATCATATCACACTGGTCATACGGTCCTGTAACATCGCCGTCAGCGTTAAATTCGCTCATAACCATGGGTTTTACTTCGCCATCATTTAAGAATTTATATCGCTCGTAGCTGCGCTTTGTCATTTCAAAAATATCGCTTACTCTTGAACGCTGATGCGAGTTTCCGCCAGGTTCTGCTATGTCATAAGGCCAGCCCCAGTGAAGCGCCATGTACTTATCCACCGACCAAATATCGGTATTCCGCACAGCCTCGGTGAATTCCTTCTCCTTCTCCATTTCCTCATGAGAAAGATTTTCGATACCGCCGATACAAAGAATAGTCTTAACCTGCGGCGCATATTCCTTAACGATTTTATGGAAACGCACATAAAAATCTGCTACCTCTTGATAAGAACAGCGTTTGTTGAACGAGAACCAGCTGCCCGTAGCCTCGTGGTTAATACGAAGCTGCATACGTCCGAAGGTGTTAAGCTCCTCTGCAATTTTTATCAAATGCTCATCAGAAACATGGGGGTCACAGGTAAGTGTTAATATAACGTCCTGCCCATGTCTGCGTACATCCTTCATATAGGTAAAAGGCTCATCGTCAGTAGTTCCGCCAATTCCACCCTTATAAGTAAAATAATCGTCATAAGGATAATCCCACGCAAACTGAACATCAGGGTGCGCATGGGCAACGCTTGCTCTGCCAGGCCAGCCCTTGTCGAGCGGATAATAACAGTACATAAGATTTATCGCGCGGTGCGGTCTGCCGATTTTATGTAGTATGTAGTCTTGATTAACGTATTCTCCCCTCTCGGAGCCGTCACCTAAATCCACCGCACATTTAGCGGGGCATAATAAAATCTTCTTTACCTTTTCGCTTCCAGCCATAATAATCACCATTTCCTTTGAAATATATTATTATGAGTATAGCATAAACTGTAAACGATTTCAAGCACTTTACAAAAATTACTTTTCGTTGTATAATTTATATATTCTGAATTTGTGAACGGAGAAATAATTAATGCTTGAATTTGACGAATTGCGTCTTGAATTTGAAGGACTTCGTCCTGAGCTTATTGAGCTTAAGTCTGCACTGGACCTTGAACGGCTCGAAAACGAAATAAAGGAGCTGGAGGAAAAGTCATCGGCACCCGGCTTCTGGGACGATGCCCCCGAAGCGCAAAAGCTGCTTCAAAACGCTGGAAATATGAAAAATACTGTCGCCGATTATAAGAAGCTGGCAGCAGATTTTGAAGATGTGCTGACGATGATTGAGATAGCGAACGAGGACGACGACGAAACCATGTACCCCGAGGTTAAGGGTCTCGCCGACAGCGTTAAGGCAGCTCTCGAGGAAATGAAGCTTGTTACGCTGCTTTCGGGCGAATATGACAGTAAAAATGCGATACTGACCTTCCATGCGGGTGCAGGCGGAACCGAAGCACAGGACTGGGTTGAGATGCTTTATCGTATGTACAACCGCTGGGCAGAACGCCATAATTTTAAAGTAAAACTGCTCGACTACCTTGACGGCGAGGAAGCAGGAATTAAGAGTGCCTCAATTCTAGTCCAGGGCGTGAACTCATACGGTTTTTTAAAATCCGAGCATGGCGTGCATAGGCTAGTTCGTGTTTCACCCTTCGACAGCTCAGGCAGACGGCACACCAGCTTTGCAAGCGTGGAGGTTATGCCAGAGCTTGACGAAAGCATAAACATCGAAATTCGTGAGGACGAATACGACATGGAGGTATACCGCGCAAGCGGAGCGGGCGGACAAAAGGTTAACAAAACAAGCTCGGCTGTGCGTATTATACATAAGCCAACAGGCATTGTGTGTGCTTGTCAGACGGAACGCAGCCAGCATCAGAACAAGGAATATGCTCTCCGTATGCTTATGTCAAGGCTTGTTGAAATTAAGGAAAGAGAGCATCTCGATAAGATTTCTGACATCAAGGGTGAGCAGCTTCAAATAGCATGGGGGGCGCAGATACGTTCGTATGTATTTATGCCCTACACTATGGCGAAGGACCACCGCACAAGTTTTGAGGTGGGAAACATCAATGCGGTTATGGACGGCGATTTAGACGGCTTTATAAACGCATACCTGAAAGCGAAAAGCTTAGGAAAAATATAGGGTTATAAAATGAATAAAACAATAAATAAAAACGATATAATCGAGCTTGAAATAACAGCTATTTCAAACGACGGTTCTGGTCTCGCTAGGGTCCAAGGACTCGTCGTTTTTGTGCCTTATTCGGCAATCGGCGATAAGCTTAAGGTTAAGGTCTTAAAAGTAAAATCCTCCCTCGCCTACGGTAAGATCGAGGAGATTTTAATTCCTTCCCCCGACAGATGGAACCCCGACTGCAAGGCTTTTTATAAATGCGGCGGCTGCGAATTAAGACACATCAAGTACACAGCGGAGCTTATTGCCAAGGAAAGCTTTATAAAAGATGCTTTCACGAAAATCGGTAAGCTCAGTCCTGAATTCCTCCCCATTATTCCGAACGAGAATGTAAACGCTTATCGGAACAAGGTGCAGTACCCGATAGGAAAAAATAAAGACGGTAAGATAATCTACGGCTTTTACCGCAGCAACAGCCACGACATCGTTTCATGCCCTAACTGTATTATTGAGCCTAATATTTTTAGAGAAATTGCAAATTTTATCATAGCTTATGCAGAGAAGGCGAGAATTTCGATATATAACGAAACCGAACACAAAGGCGTTTTGCGGCATATTTATATCCGCAAAGGGCATTACAGCGGCGAAATATCAGTAACACTCGTCGCAAGGCGGAAAATCCCTGAGCTTCTCCCTCTTGCCCACGCATTAAAGAAGGAATTCCCGCAAATAGAAGGCGTGGTGCTGAACTTAAATAAAGACAAGACTAATGTTGTTTTAGGCGATGAGGAGATAATCCTTTACGGCAAGCCTGAAATAATTGATACCATGTGCGGTCTCGAAATCGAGCTGTCGCCGAAATCCTTCTATCAGATTAACACACCCGCCGCCGAGAAGCTATATGCGGCGGCAAGAGCTTTCGCTGAGCCTAAGGGTAAAACCATACTGGATTTATACTGCGGTGTAGGAACAATCGGCTTATCGATGGCAAGTGAAGCAAAGGAAATAATTGGCATTGAGATAGTCCCCGAAGCCATAGAAAACGCAAAAAACAACACCAAAAGAAACAATATCGAAAATGCCAGCTTTATCTGCGCCGATGCCGAAATAGGTACCGAAGAAATTACTAGACTAGGTAAAAAAATAGACATTGTTATCCTCGATCCCGCAAGGAAAGGCTGTTCAGGTAAAACGCTAGAGATGGTAGCCTCCCTTACCCCCGATAAAATAGTAATGATTTCCTGCAACCCCGCTACCGCCGCAAGAGACTGCGCAAGGCTGGAAATGTTGGGTTACAAAACCGAAAAGGTACAGGGTGCAGATTTATTCAGCGGAACCAGGCATGTTGAGTGTGTGGTGTTGATGTCAAGAGTGGAGAAGTAGGATTGTTAGAAAAGCTTGTTTTATAGGCTTTTCAAGGTTTTGAGGATTTTTCGATTTAATGAAAATTGACGGAATTGCAGTCCACCCAAACGTATCAATCACCAAAATAAGCATAGTTTAGACTTTGATTTGGATAACACTAAAACTGAGTGTTCGGATTGGATATTTCCTAGATAGTTTAGACGGTGGATTGGATAACACGGGAATTGAGTGGGCGAGATGGAAAATAAAATCGTTAGGAGTATAACTATGTTAGAATTAAGATTGCTAGATGATAATGATATATCATTAGTAGAGTTATGGTTAAATAAAGAACATGTGAAGTGCTGGTATGAGATACCACATCTTGGTGTTACGATTGATGATTGGATGACCGAAATAAAAGAACGCAACGGTAAATATAAATGGCTAACACATCTCCTTGTGGTGTGGCAAGGGTATCCGATTGGATTATGTCAATATTATAAAGGTGTAGATAGCAGTGATGAGGATTTTGGGACACTATCACTTACAGGGTTATACGGAATTGATTATCTTATAGGGGAAGAAGCTTATATAGGCAAGGGTTTTGGTAAAAAAATGATTACCGCGCTCGTGAATAAAATCTTTTCTTTCCCAGATGCACAGACAGTTACAGCTAATATTGATAAAGATAATAGGGCTTCCGAAAACACACTGTTATCTTGTGGGTTTAGATTGTTTGATGCTGAGAGTAACCGTTATATCTTGCAAAAGACATAGACGCCCATATATTTGATTATATAAATGGAAACCCTGCTGACTGACAAATTTGGCAGGGCTTATTTTACAATATATTGTTCCGATAAAACGCATTATATTATTCCGATAGCCTTGATATTATTCCGATAACGTGATATAATAATGTGAGATTGGAAGTGATAATCATTTTTATAACCGTTAAAGAGACTGCGGTAAAATGGGGAATTTCAGATAGACGAATAAGAGTTCTATGTTCCGAGGGTAAAATTGCAGGGGCATATCAAGATGGGCGTGCGTGGAAAATACCGATTGATGCACAAAAACCAGCTGATAAGCGTTATAAATCAAGCGTAAGTCTGCTTGAGATGATTGACAAGAAAAAATTAGAACTTGATACTAGACGTCCTCTCACCGAAGGTGAGGTTGAGAGATTGATGGAAGAATTTGTTGTTGAATACACATATAATTCAAATGCGATTGAAGGGAATACTCTGACACTACGTGAAACAGATATGGTTTTGCGCGGTCTTACCATCGACAAAAAGCCTTTGAAGGATCACATAGAGGCTGTTGGACATAAAGATGCATTTGATTTTGTAAGTGAACTTGTCAAAGATAATGTTCCGCTAACTGAAGGTGTTATAAAGCAAATTCATTTTCTTGTTTTAGCAGATAAAAAAGATGATAGAGGTGTTTATCGCAGAGTACCTGTACGAATTATGGGAGCTAGGCATGAACCAGCCCAGCCATATTTGATTATGCCTAAAATGGAGCAGTTACTAATCGGCTTTGCTGAAAGCAGCGAGCATATTGTTACTAAGCTTGCTCGTTTTCATATTGAGTTTGAAGGTATTCATCCGTTCATTGATGGAAATGGCAGAACAGGTCGATTACTTGTTAATCTTGAATTAATGAAAGCGGGTTATCCGCCAGTTGATATAAAGTTCACTGACCGAATTGCGTATTATACCGCTTTTGATGAATATTATACAAATAATAACCTATCAGCAATGGAAAAGCTATTTGCAGGGTATATAAATGAACGATTGGAAATGTACTTGTCTATTTTGCAAGAGAAATAATTCTTAAATTATGAGACTTTATCCGTGCCGTACCTATATAACCATGTTGATCGCGGCGAAGATGAGTTTGCGGTAAGAAACGAGGACAAAATGAATTATTCAAAAGATGACCTACTTGAAGCCAAAAGGCAGATTAATTCAACGCTTCATAAGCTAAGAGAAACAGTAAAAACACTCGAGTCCAAAGAAAATAGCGAAAGATACAAATCCCAAATTACACTAGCCAAAAGGCGAATAAACGCTTTTGAAATCGCAAATGAGTTAATAACAGACGAAATAGAACATAACCCATAATTAAGGAGTTTAACCATGCCAAAGCTTAGAAAAATGCTGGGTAAAGCAGATTCACCCTATATAATATCCCTAATGCGGCTAATCGAAACGCAGAGCAAGGAAACAATTGCAAAATGGTGTCTTGATTATACCGAGGAATTTATTTTGCCGATTTTTGAAAAGCACTGCCCCGATGATAAAAGACCACACATGGCAATTGCGGCATCACGGGACTGGTTTGAGGGGAGAAAGAAGCTTCCCGAGGTGAAGAATATTATCCTAAACGAGTGTCATGCCGCCGCAAGAGACTTAGAGAATAACCCTGCTGCTCAGGCGGCGGCTAGAGCCTGCGGTCAGTCTGCTGCTTGTTTTCACACGCCAACCCACTCACTGGGTCTCGCCTTTTACGGCAGTGCGGCGATTGCCTACGACCGTGTAGGTATAGCTGAAAATCCCGAAATATATGAGGAAATAGCCGCTTCGGAATGTGCAAAAATGGAACAGGCACTTCGTGAAATATCAGTCGATAACGAACCAGACCCCGCAAAAATCAACTGGAATTGTTAGAAATATCTTTACTATCCCCGAAAGGAAAAACATATTTATGAAAATTCAAATAAGCGATAATATTATTAAGCACTATCTGCGGAATGTGTACTTTATAAACGGGCACAGCTATGCAGGAAAATCGACAATGGTGAAAATGCTTTCAGAGCGTTACGACATGATTTTCTGCGGTGAAAATTACCACGATGTGTTCCCCCGTGACAAGCTATCCCGCTGGAAACAGCCTGCACTTTGCTATTTCGACACGATGAGCGGGTGGGAGGAATGGCTTAATATGACACCAGAGGAGCACTGGAACTGGATAAACAATTGCTCGCAGGAGTGTATCGAAATCGAAATCCTTGAGCTTATTAGCCTTGCCGCAAGTGGAAAAAAGGTCATAGTTGACACGAATATACCGCCTGACGTCTTAAGGGAAATATCCGATTATAATAACGTTGCAATTATGCTTTGCGATCCGCCCGATATATGTGCAACCCGATTTTTCGACCGTGACGACCCTGATAAAAAGTTTATGATGGATCAAATTAAGCTTTGTAAAAACCCTGAAGCCACACTCGAAAACTTTAATTCGTGGGCGAAATATCACCCTCCGATTGAGATAGACTGGTGTAATACGGGCTTTTTTACTTATACCCGTTCGGATTTTGAGAACGACACTAGAGAGAAGATGCTTAATGCATTGGCAAATCATTTTGGTTTATAAGGAGAATTATGGAAAATAAAGAATTTGTAATGCCCACTCACATTATCGCAGGAGCAGGCATTGTTATAAACGACAACAATGAGGTTCTGATGGTGAAAACCTATAATGCTGGCTGGGTATTCCCAGGCGGACAGGTTGAGGTAGGAGAAAACGTTGTAGACGGTGTTAAAAGGGAGATTATGGAGGAGACGGGTGTTGAGGTTGAAGTTGGAGAATTATTCTGTGCCTCGTCTAACACTGGTAAGTACCCAGGATATAACGGCGTTAAGGAGGTGCCGACTAAGCTTATGCTGGATTTTATTTGCACTGTAAAATCGGGGGAGCCTAGACCTTCAGATGAAAATTCCGAGTCTGTGTTCGTGTCGAGACAGAAAGCGCTTGAGCTAATCGAGGCACCCGCAATCATCGAGAGATATAAGGCGTTTCTCGAATATAGCGGACGACCGATTTATATGGAATATGTGACTAAGCCTGCATTTGAATTAAGATTAAAGAGATTGATATAACGAGGATAATATGAACAACTTAATTATAAGAAACGAAACGGAAAATGATTATGCAGCCGTGGAGAAAATCACCCGCGATGCATTCTGGAACCTATATGTGCCGGGGTGTAACGAGCATTATCTGGTGCATATTATGAGGAGCCACGAGGATTTTATCCACGAGCTTGATTTTGTAGCAGAGCTTGACGGCGAAATCGTCGGAAACGTTATGTATACAAAGTCGGCTGTAACAGACGAAAACGGTGAAAGGAAAGCGACATTGACCTTTGGACCGCTAACGGTTCGTCCCGATTTTCAGCGTAACGGTATCGGAAAAAAGCTGCTCGAGCATTCATTCCAGAAGGCAATTAGTTTAGGATATGATGCAGTGCTTATTTTCGGCAGTCCAGCTAATTACGTTTCAAGCGGATTTAAAAGCTGCAAGAAATTCAATGCATGCACCAGCGACGGCTCGTTCCCTACCGCTTTTCTCGTAAAAGAATTAATCCCTGATGTCTTTGACGGGCGTAAATGGGTTTATTCGGATAGCCCCGTATATCATTTCGATAGCTCAGCTGCGGAGGAATATGATAAGATGCTCGAACCAAAGGAGAAAAAATATCAACCTAGTCAGGACGAATTCTTTATATACAGCCACTCGACGATAAAATAGTATACAGGAGAAAAAGGTATGATAAGCAATTTAGAAACAGAAGGTATAGACACTAAACATTTGCGACTTAGACCACTTAATATAACCGACCTTGAAACAACTCACGCTTATGCAGGAAATCTTGAAAATGCACTTTATATGGTATATTTACCTAATGAAACTATAGAAGAAACCGCAGAATTTTTAAATACAGTCACAGAAGAATGGAAAAAAGAAAAGCCGGGGTATTATGAATTTGCGATTGAATTTGAAAAAAAGCACATCGGTGCAATTTCACTTTATATTTTGAATGAAAATGAGGGTGAGCTTGGTTGGATACTTCATAAGGATTATTGGGGTAAGGGGTTTACCACCGAAGCCGCAGTAGCTGTTAAAACCTTTGCTTTTAAGGCACTTGGAATAACAAGCCTTGTCGCACATTGCGACAGTCGTAATTCTGCCTCGGAAAAAGTAATGCAAAAGCTCGGTATGACGCTTGAAAGCGATAACGGCTTACGATGTAATAAAAATTCGGATATTCCTGTAAGGGAATTGAGATATTCTATAAAAAAGAAGTATTGATGTTATGAGTGCTTGTTTTGGTGTGGATTATTACCCTGAGCATTGGGAACACGAGCAGAGATTTATATGCTAAATCATTTAGTTGCAAATTAAGGAGGCTAACCATGCGAAAAAATAAAGATGAAATAACAATACGGAGTTCTGCTGCTGAATACCTTACTTATGTTGCAGCGGTTGGTGATAGTGCAGGTAGCATGGAAATGCGATATGAAAATGAAAACATATGGCTAACACAGAAAATGATGGCACAGCTTTATGATGTGTCTGTCCAGAATATTGGGCAGCATATAAAAAAAATATTTGAAGATAGTGAACTGGAACGGGAGTCAACTGTAAAGAAATTCTTTATAGTTCAAAATGAGGGTAACCGTCAAATTTCGCGGGAAATTGAACACTATAATCTTCAAATGATTATAGCTGTTGGGTTTAAAGTCAACAATGACCGTGCAATCCGTTTTCGTAAATGGTCGGGTCAAATAGTCAAGGACTTCACTATTCAAGGGTGGGCAATGGACAAGGAACGCCTTAAAAAAGGTCACATGTTTACAGATGAATATTTTGAAAGGCAACTCCAAAGCATACGTGAAATACGTCTTTCAGAGCGAAAATTTTATCAAAAAATCACCGATTTGTACGCTACCGCTCTTGATTATGATAAGGATGCTAAAACTACAAAGTTGTTTTTTAAAACTGTTCAAAATAAAATGCACTGGGCTGTTCATAGACACACAGCAGCAGAGCTTATTATGGAACGGGCAGATGCT
>JAVBPL010000098.1:0-11855 GCA_031549645.1 Ruminiclostridium sp.
TATCTTTAGTTGTGGAGATACTAGTATTTAAATCCTTATAACATAAATTATCTTGTTTTGGAGTAGAGTAAATAAATTCATTTTCAAATATAATAAATGAAAAAACATAGCCAATATCATTCATATTGTGTAGTATATTTACCGTATTTGTCTCATTATTTAATACAGAAAGCTCATAATTGTTTTTATTGCATGTATAATAATATATATTACCGCTATCTGCTATGTGTTGTTATTGTATAATAGATTCATATATATACATGATAGTTCTTTTTCATATATAATAATCCCATTTTCGTAAATAATAAACTTATTGTTTAGATTTTCGTCTTGTAAAAGTATTGCAATTTTTTCATCATTTATTATAGTGAAAAAATCTATAAGTGAATTATCATAAGAGATATCAGTAAAATTTATTTTACTAGTATCATATTGTTCATAAATTTCAATATTGTTTTTTGGATTAGTACAGGAACAAAATAGTATCATGAGTATCAGTAAAAAAATAGTTTTCCTTGTTTTATCATCTTTATTCCCCCTTTTTTTAATAGCGTAACATAAATATTCAATTAATACAACATATAAAATATACAAATAAATTATAGTATAATTGTTAATATTTAACAGTTGTATCTAGAATGTATTTATATAAAGTAAAAAAGATGCCAGCTCAAACTGGCACCTTGTTTTATTTGTATAGGATTTTTTTAATGGTTTCTACCGATAAGCAGTATTCGTCTGCGAGAGTCTCGATATCGGTTTTGCGGAGATATTTTTGCTTTATTTCTTCGTTTCGTTCCTTGTAGTATTGTCTTGCACCCGAGCCTTGCCCCCATTCCTTTCGCTTTTCGGTGGAGGGAATGTAGACGGCTTCTCCTGAAACGTATTTTTGAAGCTCTTTTAAAAGCTTATCGGGCAGAATATCAGAAGCATTTCTGTATTTCATATTTATTTCCGTTTCTTTTGGCAGTCAGTTTGTGGATAAGAATTCGTCTACATTGTTATATTTGTTAATTTTGATATTCTGTTCTTTTAATAGGCTTAGGAGATGCTCTTCGGCTTTTTTTGCTTCCTTCTTAAGTTCTGTCAAATTTTTTGCGCTAAAGGAACTGAAAAAATCGTAGCCTGGTATTCCGAATTCTTCTGCCACAATGTCAAGCTCCCCTTGTAAATAGCAGGCTCTCACGAAGGCGAAGTGTGTGTTGCCGCTGTCGCAAGCAGCGTAGATATTTTTCCATGTGTGGCTTAATTCTTCATACCACCATGCCAGACCTTGTAAATCCTTTGGCTCAGCTGCTGTGCCTGCGGGCTTTCTTTCGTCAAGCAGCTTTCGCACCGACATGATTATCATGTAGCTTAGATTTTTAAGCTCGTTTGCTGTTTCGGCTTTTATTATAGCGTTGTAATAGCTTATGAAATTTTCGGGGATAAGTGACATTTCTGCTATGTCGTTTTCTACCCCAAAGCAGTCGTTTTTAAGATATGTGCCGTTAAGGAGTGCGATGGAGTTTGCGAGATAATCGCTGATATAGCCAGCGCCCATTCTAATTCTGCCAAGGTTTTCCTCGAACATCAAGGTCTGATAAATCTGCATCGCCTCGCTAAGTTTTTCGAGGGATTTAGGGTAGGTGAAGCCAGGGTTTTTTAAGTTTGTGAGAAGCTTTTTCTGACATTCCTTAAATCTTTCAATATCCTCGTCGCTTCTTGCGTAAAGAATGGTACCGTTAAGTAGGATTGTCGGCATATTATCGTCAAATTTTGCCATGTTTTCCAGACGCTCCCAGCTTCTAGGGTATAGGTCGTAGCCTGTGCCGTCGATTATAAAGGTTTTACTTAAGCTTAGTGCCTTCTCGGTTGCGGGAACAAAATAATCGAAGCAGCCCGTGGATTTATCGCTGTGTCCCTCGAGAAAACCGAAATCACCTATTAAGAGTGCAACGTCGTTTTTGTATTCGGTTTCGATTTTATTTATTGCCCATTCGAGAAGCCTTTCGTTTTGTGTCTTCATATAATATATTTCCTCTCTCGTTGTGTTTATGGCTTCAAGGGATGTATACCTCCCTTTGATTACATTATAGGTTATTGCTTAGCTTTTTTCAAGACCGTGATTTGTTATAACGATTTGGTGCATAATCGACTTCATTGTCAAGTGTTGTTAATTTTGCATAAAATATAGTAGCCAAATAGGTGAAAATGCTATTTTTACGATAATGATGTTATGTTTTGCATATTTTAAACGATTATATATTAGAAGGACATAAACAAAGGTTATAGAAAGGTGGGTTCATTCAATGTATGCTGAGATTGAAACTGTAATAAGCTCATATTGGTCGCATAGATTTATCAATAATATGGTTGATACGCTCTCAAAAAAGGTTAACTCTGACTTATACATAACAACACCTTCTGCCCACGAGTCCCGTCGTGTGGCTTTGAAAAGTGTTGTCGGTGTGTTGTCGGGTAACTTTAAATCCGGTGATACTGTGAAAATACAGGCGTGGGGTAATAATTTAGATTTGATAGATAATGACTTAAAATTGACACTTGAGCTTCTAAGCAGTGATTTGAATTAACATAGTTTAAAAGGTCTGTAATAGTCTTTACAGACCGTTTTATTTGGTGTATAATGTATATACTATGTATTAATGGAAAGGACGTATTAATGAAAAAGATAATTTCGGGTTTTTTAACTCTTGCTTTAATTATTTGTCTGACTGCCTGTAACGGTACTGACAGCGAAACACTTGCGTTTGGGGTTAGGTCAGCGTATACCGTTAGCCTCCATATTGGAAAGGCACAGTCCTTTGTGGTGAATTATATCGAATGTCAGGAAAAAGATGAGAATAGGGTTGCGCTTATTGAGGCTATTCTTTATTTCACGAGTGAAGATTTTGAACGTCATGTGTATGCTGTAAGCACGGGCGGAAAGTATTATGAACAGGAAATCGAGATGGGCGGCGGTATTTACGATGAGACGACAAGGTGTTATCTGATTGATTACGGCGACCAGACTTATGAGAAGCATGAGAATTATAAGCTTGATGTTAAAAAGGTTTTAAGCGGGTTCAATAAGTTCCTCAAAACTAATGATTTAATAATAATAGGTATGGAATAAATTCTCCCTTCCGAGACAAAATAGTCTTGGAAGGGATTTCCCTTCTTTTAGATTTATATTAGAAGGAAGGTTACATTTTTGAGACGATATCCAAGTTTTAGCCTGAACGATTTAATCGAGAACGGCAATGATGCCTATGATGATTTTGATGATTTGCCATATGAGGCGAGACAGGCTTTGATAAACCATTCGCACGACTTTACCTTTGAGGAAATGCAGATTAATCCTAGATATTTGTATGATGATTTTAGGCTGTTTTAGAGCGGTGATGCATCACCGCTCTAATAGGGGGTACCGAGCACCCCCTATGCTACCCCCTCTCACGCCGCCACAGGCGACGTGGATATCGTACCTTTTAATCCTAGATAAAAATGGTACAATATTTTGGGAGTTTTTCCGCGGCGCATGTCCGCGGAAAAATTTATCTCGATTTTTTTATTAAATTAGCAATTTGAGTGAAATGGGTCTGCCGTTTCACTTTTTTTATGAATTGAAGGTCTTAATACTTTACAAATTCGTTAAAAAATGGTAAAATGTGTGAGTAGTAAAAAATAAAGGAAGGGTTTATTATATGAAACTAGTTTATCAAGGTAAAACCAAAGACGTTTTTGCACTCGATGACGGTAATTATCTCTTAAAATTTAAAGATGATGTTACGGGTGAGAATGGTGTTTTCGACCCAGGCGCAAATACAGTAGGACTTTCAATCGACGGTATGGGTAACGGCGGGCTTCGTCTTACCGAGTTCTTCTTTAAGAAGATTGAGGAGGCAGGCATATTCACACATTTTGTAAGCGCAGATATTGAGAATACCACATTAACTGTAAAGCCTGCGACTGTTTTCGGTAAGGGGCTTGAGGTTATTTGCCGTTTTCGTGCGGTTGGCAGCTTTATGAGACGTTATGGCGCATACGCTAAGGAAGGACAGCCGCTTGATGCTTTCGTCGAGGTTACACTGAAGGATGACGATAAGGGTGACCCGCCTATTACGAAAGATGCTCTCGCAATGCTGAATTTACTTACTAATGAGCAATATGAGACACTCAAGGATATGACACAGAAGATTTCGAAGCTTATCAAAACTGAGCTTAGTAAGTAAGGTCTTGAGCGGTATGATATTAAGCTTGAGTTTGGTTTCTGCGACGGTAAGGTTGCTTTGATTGATGAGATTTCGGGCGGTAATATGAGAGTTTATAAGAACGAGAAGATTGTTGAGCCGTTGGAGCTGGTTAAGTTAATTCTTGGCTAAATATTTTATGAGCCTTGTTGTGATGACAGGGCTCATTTTTTGTGGTATAATATCAATGTTGTGCAAATACCGAAGGTGTTTGCTTAACCGCACTAGCGAGGTAAAAGTTCAGTAGCCTTGAAACGTGCGGTTATGGTATACTTATCTTAATAAATTCTTAATAAATTTATCAGCTTATTTGTAAGAGTTTTGGTTTATTATATAAGAGAAAGGTCTTGCGGGTGGATATGGTGAAGGAAACTATTCTTGTGGTAGACGATGATGTGGCAATTGCTGAAAGCACGTCCATTTATTTAAAAAATGAGGGCTATGACGTTATTGTTTCGCATAACGGGCTTGAGGCTCTCGAAATCCTTAAAAACAGCGAAGTGCATTTAATCCTCCTCGATATTATGATGCCAAAAATGGACGGTATTACAGCAACGCTCAGAATTCGTGAAAACAAGAATATTCCGATAATTCTGTTATCAGCAAAATCGGAGGAAACCGATAAAATACTCGGTTTAACTATCGGGGCAGACGATTATGTCACTAAGCCATATTCACCGCTTGAGCTTATCGCTAGGGTTAAGTCGGCTCTCAGGCGTTATATCAGGCTTGGAAATATACCTGTAAGGGAAGATGTCATTGTTATTGACGGGCTGGAATTTGATACATTAAATAAGTGTGTTAGGGTTGATGATAACGAGGTTAAGCTTACCGCTATTGAGTATAAAATCCTGCTGCTATTGTGTCAAAATCCGAATAGAGTGTTTTCTGCCGAGGAAATTTATAACAAGGTTTGGAACGAAGATGTGTTCGTCAATGACAACACGATTGCTGTTCATATCAGGCGCATAAGAGAGAAGATTGAAATTAATCCGAAGAAACCAAAATATTTGAAGGTGGTGTGGGGAATTGGATACAAGATTGAGAAGGATTAGTTATTCTAAGGTTACGAAAACGATTGTGTTTTTTGTTTCGATTATTATTCTGAGTGTGTTGTTTGGTGTCGTGAATGATATCGATGAAACGGTAGGTAGAGATTATTGGAAAATATTTAGAGATAAAGAAAAAGTAATCGATGATGCAATTGAGCTGCTTTACAATGAGGCATATATAAATATGAAATATGCCGTTTTCGTTGAGGAGCGGACCGAGGAAGAACAGGCTTATTATAACGAAAACGAGAAAAATCTTTATCCCAAGGGAGTGTATGTTTATGCTAAACATAAGGTGGTAATGAGAAGTAATTGCGGTAAATCAACTGTTGATTGGTATAAGGGGTTTGAAAAATACGCTGTTATTTATTATGATTTTTCTGATACTACGCTTGATGTGGATTTAAGTCAAAATCCATTTTATGAAAATAGCGCACATTTCATGCTCGCTGTTGATGAAGAATTTTTACAGGAATTAAGAAGCTCGCATGATGAGTTTTGCTCGTATTACATAACAAAGACTGTTTATATACTAGTTCTATTATTGCTTTGGATAATAAGTACTGTGTATCTGTGCATTACTACAGGTAAGAGGAAGGATAAAAGCAAGTATTTATATTTCTTTGATAAGCTGTGGACTGAGATTTTACTAGGCTTTGAGGGCTTATTGGTATTCTGCTTCTTTGAATACCAATGGATTAGGTTACGCGTAATTTTTAGGTCCTCGTTTTTTTTGGGTATGACATTGCTTGCATTATGGGGAATTCTGTTTTTTGGCGTGATTTATTCGCTGATACGCAAGTTGAGAAACGGTAAGCTTATAAAGGGGAGCTTTATATATTGGTTATTCAATATGATGAAATTTGTGTTTAAGACGCTTTTCGATATAACGCCGTTAAGAGTAAAAATAGTTGGGTGCTCATATATAGGGATTTTTTTAGCGTTTTGTCTGACGTATGCTATGATTGGTATGCACGGTCGTATTCAGGCAATAGCTGCTATTGTACTTATTTTGATGTGCATATTTTTGCCGTTTCTGCTTATTTATTTTATTATAAAGCCGTATGAAGCAAAAATGGCAGATAAAATCAAGGTTCTCGTGGAAAAGGAAATGCAGGCGGAGCGGTTTAAAACGGAGCTTATAACTAATGTTTCGCATGATTTGAAAACGCCTTTAACTGCTATTCTTAATTATTCAGATTTGCTTTTAAAAGAAAATGAGGATAATAAATATGCGCGTGTTATCAATGAAAAGGCGCAGAAGCTTAAAGCCTTGACTGAAGATTTATTCGAGGTGTCAAAGGCGGAGAGCGGTATTATTACTCCTAAGCTTGAGGAGCTTGATGTTTCCGAGCTTATAAATCAGATTTTAGCTGAAAATGAGACGCAGATTGATTATAAAATCAATGTTCGTGATATCAAGATAAAGGCTGACGGTAAGCTTATGAGCCGTGTCTTTGAGAATATTATCGGGAACATCGAGAAGTACACCATGCCTGGAACCCGTGCCTATATTGATGCGGTTTTAAGCGACGAGAGGATTATTATTACTTTCAAGAACGTTTCGGCTTATGAGATGAATTTTGACGGAGCATCGGTGATAGAGCGGTTTTCGAGAGGAGATGCGTCCCGTTCAACAGATGGGAACGGATTAGGGCTTGCTATTGCACAAAGCTACACCGAGCTTTGCGGCGGAGATTTCAATGTCTTTGTAGACGGGGATTTATTTAAGGTTATTTTAAAATTTATGTATTAAACTTGTCCGCTCTTTCATATAATTAAGTGATTAATCGCATACGGGCGAACACTGTTCGCCCCTACTGTTATTCAATTATTATGTTGAAAAGGTCATGCGTGAAAAACTTTTATAATTTCTATTTACAGAGGAGAAAAATTTTTCACGCCCGCCGATACACGTTCAAACGAGAAAACTCACGTGTATCGGCTCACAAGGAAATGGTGATTATTATGGAACAGCTTAAAACTATTGATGAGGCTTTGGCGGAGCTTAAGGCTAGGCACGAAGAGCCTGTTACGGAAACCTTTACAAATCCAAAAAGCATCAGGGAAAAGTCGGGACTTGGACGGATTATATTCAGTCAGATTATTTTAGTGCTGGTTATGCTTGCCGCTCTTATTTCGATTAAGATGGGTATGCCTGATTTGTACGATACAATTCATAAGTTCTTGATTAATAGCTTTACACCTATTTTATGATAAGCTTTAAGCTGTCTGATGTCGTTATTAAGCTTGATTTTAGCTTTTTTGCTATTTTCACGCTGTTTTTGTGTTTCGATGCTACGGGTTATGGGCTAATGAGTATTGCGGCTTGCCTTTTTCATGAATGTGGGCATATTGCGGTTATGGTTTATCAAGGTAACAGTCCTAGTGAAATGACGTTTTACGGCGGAGGAATTAAGCTTTCGGGTATGGATAAGGGTAATGATTTGCTTGTAATAATTGCAGGCAGTCTGGTGAATTTTGTGCTTGCGGGCGGTGCATTTATTTTTTCTGACGGAAGCAGTATTTATCCGCTTATTTTTGCGACACTTAACCTTATAATCGGGGTGCTTAATTTACTGCCTGTGGGGTATCTTGACGGGAAAAGGCTTCTGGAGCTTGTTTGCCTTAAAAGATGCTCGGCAGCCCAGACTATCTGGATTTTAAAAGCGGCTGAAACTGTTTCGGTTGTTTTGATGGCAGGCATAGGAATACTGCTGTTTTTAAGCGGCTATATTAATTTTACGGTGGTTATTATGCTTATTTATCTCTTTGTTCTTGATATTTTACCTAAAATATAGTATAATCTTAGCGTGAAAGAAATTTTTCATGGTTATATGTTCCTAGCGGTGAAAAAATTTTTTTGTACGCCCGCTAATGTCACGCTCAATCATACTCACGCGACATTGGCTCAAGTGGAAATGGTGATTTTCATGTGAAAAAAGGATTGAGGTTTTAAATGTACAAGACAAAGTTAGATGAAATACTCCTTAGCGTTCAGAAGCCTGCCCGTTATATCGGCGGAGAGGTTGGAGCAGTTTTTAAGAATAAGTCAGAGGTTGATGTTAGGTTTGCTTTTTGTTTTCCTGATACTTATGATATCGGAATGTCGCATCTTGGTATGAAGATACTTTATTCGCTGATAAATAACGTGCCGAATTATTGGTGTGAGCGGGTGTTTATGCCCCTTCCCGATATGGAAGCCCGTATGCGTGAAAATAATATTAAGCTGTATGGACTGGAAAGCCTTGAGCCTATTGCGGATTTTGACTTTATCGGATTTACGCTCCAGTATGAGCTTACATACACAAATATACTCGCTATGCTTGAGCTGGCGGGTCTTGAGGTGTTTTCTAAGGATAGAACGGCTTTAAGCCCTGTCGTGATTGCGGGGGGGCCGTGTGCCTGTAACCCAGAGCCTATTGCGGATTTTATTGATTTGTTCGTTATCGGTGAGGGTGAGGAGGTCGAGCTGGAGTTAATGCAGCTTTACTCAGAATGTAAAAAAAATGGCTCCACGAAGCTGGAGTTTCTTGAAAAAGCCGCTCGGATTGAGGGAATTTATGTACCTGCACTTTATAATGTTGATTATAATGAAGATGGTACTGTTAGGGAGATTATGCCCGTCGGAAATGCACCTAAAGTGATTAGAAAGCGGATTATAAAAGACTTTGACAAGGTGTTCTATCCTGATACATTTGTTGTGCCTTTTTGCGATATTGTGCATGACCGTGCAGTGGTTGAGGTACTGAGGGGCTGTATACGGGGCTGTCGGTTTTGTCAGGCGGGCTTTATTTACCGCCCTTATCGTGAAAAGAGCGAGGAAACTATTTATTCAGAGACACGTTCTCTTTGTGACAGCACTGGGTATGATGAGGTGTCGTTGTCGTCGCTTAGTACAGGAGATTATAAGAATATCGAGGGACTGCTTAAGGGAATTACTGATTTTACAAATGATAATGGTGTGGGATTGTCGCTGCCATCGCTAAGGATTGACAGGTTTAGCAGTGAGGTGCTTGACCAGATAAAAGCGGTTCGGAAAAGCGGTTTGACCTTCGCGCCCGAGGCTGGAACCCAGCGGCTCCGTGATGTAATCAATAAAAATATCACCGATAAAAATGTACTCGATAGTTGTAAAATCGCTTTCGAGGGTGGTTATACCAATGTTAAACTCTATTTTATGCTTGGACTGCCTACGGAAACACTTGAGGATATTGAGGGTATTAAGCTTTTGGCTGAAAGCATTGTGGATTTATTCTATAACACGCCGAATAGGAAAAAGGGGAAGCCTGTTTCGATTTCGATTTCTCTTTCAACCTTTATACCGAAGCCCTTTACACCCTTTGAATTTGAGCCGCAGCCTACTAAGGAGGAAATTAATCTGCGGCAGAAGCATTTGCTAGGAATTATGCATAATAAAAAGATTAATGTCAGCTGGTCTGATTATCGGACTACTATTCTTGAGGCGGTGCTTGCGAGAGGTGACAGGCGGCTTTCGCCGGCTATTTATGCCGCTTATAAAAAGGGCTGTAAGCTTGACGGGTGGGACGAGTACTTTATATTTGACAAGTGGCTGGAGGCTTTTGCCGAGAATGGGGTAGATACTGCGTTTTATGCGAATCGCACCAGAAGCTACGACGAGGTAATGCCGTGGTCGCATATCGATAATCTTGTTGACCGCGAGTTTTTGATAAGTGAAAATAAAAAGGCGCATAATGCCGAGGTTACACCTAGTTGTAGGGAAGCTTGCTCTGCTTGTGGTGTTAATAAGAGACTTGGGGGTGTTTGCCTTGTCAGAAGCTAATCATGTAAGAATTTTCTTTAAAAAATTTGACCGAGCGGTTTATATTTCGCATTTGGATTTGTATAGGACGTTCCAGAGAGCTTTTAAGCGGTCCAAACTGCCTGTTTGGGAGACAGAGGGATTTAATAAGCATATTTATTTAAACTTCGTTTTGCCGCTGTCGCTTGGGGTTACAGGATTGTCGGAGCCGCTCGATACTAAGTTTGACGAGGAGCTTGATTTTTCTGAAATTAAGGCTAGATTGGATAAGGCTTTGCCTGAGGGATTACAAATTTTAAAGGTGGACAAGCCCGTTATGAAGGCGACACTAATAAAATCAGCTGAATATGAGATTGTGAGCGATGTTGATGTCGCGGCTTTTAGGGAGTTCTTGTCTCATGAGACGATTTTAACCGAAAAAAAGACTAAAAAGAAGGGTATTACCGAGATAGATTTGAAGCCGCTAATTCATAAAAGTGAGGTAACAGAGGAAAAAATCACGCTTGTGCTACCTGCCGGAACTGAGCTTACGATTAATCCTATGCTGGTTTTTGAGGCTTATAAGCGGATAATGGATAAAAAATACACAAAACTAGAGATAACTAGAACTAAAATTTTTACAGAAAACAATGCGTTATTTATTTGACATATCATTATGATAATGGTATAATGTGTTAGTGATTTAAAGCGTGGAAATATTTTGATAAGAGGGGGGAGAACATGGCAGATACTAAAATATCAGTTGCTGCTGCAATTGTAAGATGCTTGTCCGAGGAGGGAATTAAGGTCGTCTTTGGTTATCCTGGTGCGGCGATTTGCCCTTTTTACGATGAGCTTATGGATAGTGATATCGAGCATATACTTGTGCGCCATGAAGCTAACGCAGGTCACTCGGCGAACGGTTATGCAAGGATTTCGGGTAAGCCTGCCGTCTGTATTGCTACCTCCGGTCCTGGCGCAACAAACTTGATTACTGCTATCGCAACGGCTTATATGGATAGTATTCCTATGGTTATCATTACGGGGCAGGTCAATCGTGACCAGATTGGGCGTGATGTGTTCCAAGAGGCTGATATTACGGGGGCTGCTGAGCCTTTTGTGAAGCATAGCTATCTTGTCAAGGACTCGAGCGAGATTTGCGATACAATGAAAAAAGCCTTTTATATTGCGGGAACGGGTCGCCCTGGTCCTGTACTTGTCGATGTGCCGTTCGATGTGCAGCTTGAGAAGATAGCGTTTGATTACCCCGAGACTATCGAGATACGAAGCTACAAGCCTAGTGTCGATGGAAATAAGCTTCAGATAAAGAGGGTAAACGAGGCTATATCCAAAGCGGAGAGACCTTTGATTTGTGCGGGCGGCGGACTTTTTGGTTTGAAAAATGCTAGAGAATTAATGCAGAGACTGGCTGAAACCTGCGATATTCCGATAATCAGTACCATGATGGGTATAAGTGCGGTTTCCTCCGAGCATCCGTTATATTTCGGTATGATTGGCATGCATGGGAAAAAGGTGGCTAACGAGGCGATTTTGAACTGCGATTTGCTGCTTATACTTGGTGCCAGAGTAGGCGATAGGGCGGTTGCGGCAATTAATAGCCTAAAAAATATTAAGGTTGTTCATATAGATATTGACCCTGCCGAAATTGGCAAGAATTTGCCTGTTAATATTCCAGTGGTGGGGGATTTAAGTAATGTTTTAGGACAGATAATTGAGGCAGCGGAGCCTTTGAAGCATACCGAGTGGGTAGAGAGCTTAAACGGGAAGCGAGAACAGACCTCCGATAAT
>JAVBPL010000035.1:0-6987 GCA_031549645.1 Ruminiclostridium sp.
AATTCGGTGCTGCCTTTTTTTACCATGCGAAGCTCGGCTAGAATGACATCATCACCCGAGGAAAGCTGCGAGCAAAAACGCTCAAATGCATCTATGTCCTCGCTGAAAATCATGTTGTCAGCCTTAAATTCCTCGCGAAAATCATCATATATAACAGCGGTGTTAAGTCCTGTGTCGTCGGTTGTCCAAAGTGTCGTTTTATGTGTGCTACTAATATATTCGAAGATATTATCAGCCGCTAGCTGTGCTATAATCAAAAGGTTGTTAAGCTCCTCGTTTGTGAAATCGAGAGCTGCCTGCTTAAGCGTTAAATCATGCACTGCAAAGTCAATTACAACCCTTTCGTCTGTGCGTTCAATCACACGCCCGTTAAATTCGAGATGCTTTTTATTACCGTTCTTGTGACGGAGATTAAGCTCCATAGCAAAGCTTCCGTTAACCACCTTTTCAGAAAACTCGGCATAAATCGTATCGTAGTCATCAATTATAACTGGGCGTAAATTATGCTCGTTAAACGGCAGAGCAAGATACTCCTCAGAGGTATAACCAAGAAGCGAAAAATAACCGTCCGATGCATACAGCATCGACAGCTTTTTTCCGTCATAGCACATTTCTATAAGTCCAACAGGTACCGAATTTATGTTCAAGTAATTATTTTGATTACTTTGATTGACCACCATGTATAATATCCACCTTAGCGTATTCATTAAAATATTAGCATTTTCTATTATATCTTTTTTGTCTCATTAAGTCAATAATAATCATGCTTTTTGGTTGTATAAATGTACATTGCTACAATTTGTTATAGCGTAATTTGTACGAATTGTATAAACTTCTTTCATAAAATTTACAGTAAGTTAATAAATACTGTATTGCAAAGAGAAATGATATTTGTTATAATGTAACTGGAATGTAATTAAGCTATTATGGAGGTAATCAAATGAGTATCAAAAAAAGACTTGTAAGTATCATTACAGCGGTGATTATGGTGATATCGTGTATACCAGTGCTTGCTCTTTCTTCGGGTGCGGCGGAGCCTACCTTTGAAGAATTTGTAATTGGGCAGTTTGAGGCACATAATTCAACCTTTGATATTACAACCTACGCACTCTCGAACAAGTGGGATGTCGATGACTGTACAAATGCTGTTCTCAGAGTTATGGCAGAGAACCCAAGCCTGTTTTACGTCACACAAAAATGCACATGTAAAGTAACTTATAAAATAAAGAGTGCCACAGGCGAAAAGTATGATTATAAATATACTATCTCAGGTATTAAATATTCGATGACAAAGGCAGAATTTGAAAAAAGTCAGCCTAAGTACGAAGATGCGGTTGAAGCGGCATTAAGCGTAATCCAGCCTGGAATGACCGATGTCGAAAAAGCACTCGCTCTCCATGATTTTCTCGTTTTAAATAATAAATATGATACTAGCCTTACGAAGTATACGGCATATAATGCTTTAGTGGAAAAGACCTCGGTGTGCGAGGGTTATTCGGCTGCATATATTGAGCTTCTCGAAAGAGTTGGGATTGAAGCAAAGTATGTGAGAAGTAAAAAGCTCAATCATACATGGAATTATGTAAATCTTGACGGCGAGTGGTATCATGTTGACGTTACAAGCGATGACCCGTTATACGACGGTAAATATGACCTGCTCGGAAATGTTAAGCATAACTTTTTCCTTATAACCGATGCGGAGCTTATGAAGCTTCAGACAAAGCTTAAATCCTCAAAGGATTGGGATACAGGCGGACTTCCGGCGGCAACCTCAAAAACTTATAGCAAGGCATTTTGGAAGGATAAAGAGACCGCTTTACAAAAGGCGGGGGATTCGTGGTACTGGATTGAGCTAGATGAGACCAGTCCTGGTTATAAAAATAATCGCGATATGCTACCAGAAGCGGAATTTAACGATAATTTCTACAAAATGTACAGCAAAATTATGAAGTATGATTTCGCTTCGAATAAAGAGTCTCAGGTTTACAGATTTTATTCCACATGGTTCAGTAACGGCACTGAGAATGAAAAAGCAAAGTCATGGCACCAGACAACATTTGCAAAGCTCCATATTTATGACGGCAGAATTTATTTCAATACCGCAAAGGAAATACAGTCAGTAGATTTAACTGGCAAAAACCTCAAGACGGTTGTTTCTCCAAAGCTTGACGGTAAGTACATATTCGGCTTTAACATGAACGATAATAAAATTGAATATACCTTAAAAACAACTATTGCTGTTAAGGATAATATCAAGACAAGTAAAGTTGATGCCTGCACCTCTGAAGATGTGACCTTAAGCAAAACAAAGCTAAGTGCGGCTAAGGGTAAATCATACACGCTTAAAGCGACACTTGATACCGCTGGCGATAATGTTTACTGGGCAAGCTCTGATGTTTCGGTTGCGACAGTAAGTAGCAGCGGAAAGGTTTCGGCAAAAGCAAAAGGTACCTGCAATATATATGCGTTTACAGATAGCGGCGCAGGTGCATCTTGTAAGGTGACAGTTAAATAAAGGAGTTATGCTTAAATGACAAATGTAAAGGGTAAATGGTGCTTAGTAACAGGTGCCAGCAGAGGAATTGGTTATCAGATAGCTATTTTTATGGCAAAGCAGGGAGCAAACTTAGTTCTTCACAGCAGAAGTATTTCTCATACTGAAAATGTTTTAAATGAAGTGAAAAGCCTTGGGGTAGATGCATATGCCGTTTCCGCAGAGCTATCCAGTCCCGAACAGATAACGAAAATGCTCAGCGAAATTGATGCAAAGGGTACTAATGTCGATATAGTATTCAACGATGCAGCTGTGCAGATTGCGTATCGTAACGAATATTTTAAGACACCTGTTGAGGATTTTACGGGCAGCTTTATGATAAACACAATTGCGCCTGCTATGATATGCTACCATTTTATTCCAAAGATGATGGAGCGTGGATTTGTCAGAATTATAAATACCACAAGCGGCATCAAGAACGAACCGCAGCAGGCGGGTTATTCGGCAAGTAAGGCGGCTCTCGATAAGTTTACCTGCGATTTAGCGACGGTTATTGAGGGTACTGATGTTATGATGAATATTACCGACCCAGGCTGGTGTAGGACTGATCTTGGGGGGCCTGGCGCTCCTAATTCAGTCGAAAGCAGTATGCCAGGAATGGTAATAGGTGCCTTCATTGATGATAAAAAAAGCGGCAGGCTTTTACCAGCTCAGGACTTCACGGGAATGACTCTTGAGGAAGCGGTAAAAAAAGCTGAGACAATGTAAAAATATAGTTTTAACCTTCTTGCTTTTTTGCAGGGAGGTTATTTTATGCTTATTTGTAAATACTACTTCAAATATACTATGGAGGTAGTGTTATGAAATACATTTTTAGGTTTACAAGTATTATAATTATCAGCATAATATTACAGTTTGCATACTTTATGGCTCTTGCTATTGGGATAAGTACTCTTTCACCCTATTTATTTTTTCTTTTAACTGTCATGGGGATACTTTGCGCACTGTTTATAGCATCGGGTGAAGACAGCATTGCATATCGTTTTGCGTGGATTTTACCCATGCTTATATTTCCTGCTGTTTTTGGTATAATATATCTTTTTTATAACAGAAGAGCACTTGGCAGACGAGCAGAAAATAGTATTGTTTCGGCAAAAAAGAGAGCAGATATGTATATTCAAAAGAGCAAAAGCGGGGAAAATATAAAGCATTATTCATCAAAATATATAGAAAATACTTCTGGGTTCTCATTATCGTTTGGGGGCGAAAGCAAATATTATTCTCGTACCGAGGAGTTGAATAAGGATTTATTAATAGAATTAAAAAAAGCTCAAAAATACATTTTTATTGAAATGTATATTATTGAAGAAGGTATAATGTGGGACGAAATATTGATAATTTTAATTCAAAAGGTGTGTGAGGGTGTCGATGTCAGAATTATTTATGATGGCAAGGGTTCATTCTTTACCTTACCGTATTTTTATTATAAGAAGCTGCGAAAAAGCGGTATAAAATGTATAGTTTTCAATCCCTTCAGGTTGTTTATTTCAAACCGTTTCAACACCTCCAGTCATAGAAAAATTATCTCAATCGATGGAAAAACGGCATTCAGCGGCGGCTTCAATTTTGCCGACGAATATATAAATAAAAAGGTAGGGGCAAGCACTGGACACTGGAAGGACAGTGGCTTTATGACTGGTGACAGCACGGCATGGAACTATACCTTAATGTTTCTCGTAATGTGGGAATTTTTGTCCCGTGAACGGGTTAATTATAAAAAGCTTATGCCTGTAATGAGTTCTGAAAGTACACCAGATACTTCTGTCTGGTGTGATTTTCCTCTCGACTGTGAGCCTGTTTCGGAGCGGCTATATCTAAGCTTAATTATGGGGGCGAAAAAATATCTTTATATAACAACGCCATACTTAATCCCGCCCGATTCGATTTTAACTGCGCTTTGTACAGCGGCAAGAACAGGTATTGATGTGAGAATTATACTACCCTTTATTGCGGATAAATTTGTGATAAATACGATTACTAAGACAAACTATAGGGCTTTGCTAGAAGCGGGAGTAAGGATTTACGAGTATGCGCCTGGCTTTATTCATGCTAAAAACCTTGTTTCTGATGATGCGATTGCTGCGGTGGGAACATTAAATCTGGATTTTCGCTCATTCTATATGAACTACGAATGTGGAGCTTGCTTTTACAGTGAAGATATTATTTATGCAGTTAAATCAGACTTCATCGAAACACTAGCCTCCTGCGAAGAAATATGTCTTCAAAATCTTAATAAACTGAGTGTATTTGTCAGAGCATTCAGGAGGTTTTTCAGACTTTTTGCTCCACTTTCCTAAAAAATGGCAGAAGTTAGTGAATAATATGTAAAAACATTGTCTCTAATCTGTTAATATTGCAAAACATACTAGAATATTAGTATTAACAAATGCCGATTACAAAAGGAGTTGCGCGTTTTTGAAATATTTATCGACAAAAAAATGCTAGAACTTATGATAATCTTTAGTCAATATGCCGTTGCATTTTAAATGAAATAGATGTATTATATTGTAAAACTCGCTTCTCTTAAATAGGTATATAAAGGCGAGGTTAAATAAAGATAAAAAATCATCTTATCGGAGGTGGCAATATGTTAAGCGTTATTGATGAAATTATAGCCATTGATAAAAATGCGAGAGAACAAATAAATGAAGCGAATACGAAAGCCGAGGTAATTCGTTCAGACGCTAAAAATCTGACTGAGCAGATAAAGCTTGAATATGCGGATCGTGTAAAGAAAAGGCTCGATAAAGTAAGGGAGTCCTACACAAGCTTTGCAGAGGAGGAAATAGCAGCTTTGCGGGCAAAGGAGGCTGAAGCCATCAAGAAGGTTGAGGTTGTGATGAGTGATAACTGCGACAGGTGGAACAGGGAAATAATAAATAGGATAATCGGATAAGCCGACCGAAAGGACGAAGATTTAATGAACAGCGATAAAAGCTTTAATGCTCTCATTGCTAAGGCTCGTGCTATATACGGAGACCGCATAAAAGCCGAGGAATATCGTTCGCTGATGCTCAAAACCTCGGTTCCGCAGGTTATTCAGGCACTTAAGAATACCTCCAGATATAAGAACGACTTAAATTCGGTAAATGAGACGCAAACGCATAGAGGACAGCTTGAATCCTTATTAAGTAAATCGGTTTTTGAAATCTATATGAAGCTGAGCAAGTTTACACTTTCAGGGAAGAACAGCTTTAACCGATTTTATATTTACAAAAAAGAGATGGATATAATTCTTGATACGATAATGTTCATAAACCTGGAGCAATATGACAGCATCGTAACCTATCTGCCGATGTATTTATCGAAATATATTTCATTCGATTTAACAGAGATTGCGAAGGTAAGGAATTATGACACGCTTATAAAGATTTTGTCTGATACCCCCTATGCCAAAATATTGAGCAGCGCCTTACCCAATGCCGCTTATCGGACGAATGAGAAGCTAGATTTTGAGGAGCTTGTAATCACGATGTATAATCAGTATTACAAATGGCTTTTCCAATGTATAGACGATGAATTTGGCGGAAATACGAAAAATCAGCTTAGAGAAGAGCTTTTTTTACAGGCAAACCTTGATAATTTAATCATGATGTATAGAATGAAAAGTCACTTTAACCGTTCCCCCGAGGCTATACGCAGACTGCTTCTTCCACTGCATAAGGGCATTAATGAAGATGTCTTTAACAGTATTCTGACAGACAGTCACGGTGGTGAGAAAATACTGGATTATGCGCAGAACAAGGTGTTTAAAAATAAAGTAAAAATTGACAAGGATTTTCTTGAGCTTTCCGCTGAGCGGTTTATATATCAAAGACACAGAAGCAGGCTTAGGCTAACATCAAGCGGTCCGCTGACACTGTACTCACTGATAAAGCTGCTTGAGGTTGAGCAGAACAACATTACAACTATTCTTGAGGGTGTGCGATACTCGCTTCCCGCAACTGAAATAGAAAAGCTTATAGTTATTTAAAAGTTAAAAGTATAAACGAAAAGAGGTGACTCGATGGCAATAGAAAAAATGGCTCTTTTATCCATCGAAGGGCAGCTTAAAAAGGTTAACCGTACATTAATCCGCTGCTGTGAGAGTGAGTGCTTTCATATAATTCCTTATTCTCACAATTCCGATGTAAATTTTAGCAGCCAGAGCTTTAAAACCCTTAAAACTCATAACACCTATACACCAGTACTCAAAAGAGGACTGCATATAGCCGATGTTTTGGGAATAAAGCTTGATTATTGCTATTATGATGATATTGAACTGGCGACCAGTGTTGACTTCTCGAATTATTTTATAGAAATCGAGAACATACTGGAAAAGCTTGTTAAGGAGCGAGAAGAAACAGAGAGCCTGCTCCTACAGCATCAAACGGTACTTGCACAGGTTGAACAGCTATCGGGGTTAAGCGCCAATCTTGAAGATATTTTTGCAA
>JAVBPL010000124.1:0-9945 GCA_031549645.1 Ruminiclostridium sp.
AGCAAAGCCTACCGTAACGTCAACAATCCCGTTGCTGCGGAACACCCACAGCAACAGGACAGTAATTATACAAATAGATTGGCTAATAATATACGCACGGTTCAGATTAAGAAAATCCAAATAATCACCCTTTAAACCCTAAATTTTTTCCAGCTCCCTAGAAGTAGAAATGCAGCAGTAAATCCCAGCATAAAGAGTATCGAGATTATAAAATCGGTATTATTTTGGATACTGCCTAGTGCGTTGATGTACCAGAATGAGGGGCTGATATATGATACTTTCTGCATGAATTCTGGCATAAATTCACGCGGCCAATACGCACCGCCGAGCATACTGAAAATTGTGGTGCATGGCACTATCAGCCCTATGGCAACTTGAATATTATTCGCAAGTGATACAACCATTATGCTAAAACCGACACTTAAAAAAGCAAAGCACATACTTGCTATAATAATTAAATGAAGCGAGGGCATATAATAACCGCCGATATACTTCATTGCAGTAACTGTCAAAACAGCTTGAATGAAAACGGGAACTGAAAAAGCAATTATAGACTGTAACATATATCTGCGGGGGGAAATCGGCGCACAGCCGAGCCTTGTATTCATGCCAGACATTTTATCCTCTAGCATTAGCTTGGTGCAGAAGTATGCGGTCATCAGCACAAGGAATGAATATAACCCTAGCCAGTTCTTAGCTGGCGAAAAATCGTCCTCCGTGCTTTTGTTTATTTTTATGCTCTCCGACTTTTCAAATTGTGCTAGGCGTTCAGAAAGTATATCGCCTTCGCTTTTATAAGCTAGTATGCGGAGTGAGCGTATGATATTTTCGGCATTGATACGGATAAGCACAGATTCTGCTGAGGTTTCGAGTGCTTCAATTTCGAGCGACGGAGTAACCCCAGATAATAAGTTGTCGGTAAAGCCACTCGGTATTATCAAGACTGCATCGGCTTTTTCACTTATAAGTGTCTCGTTTATATCAGCTTTATTTATGCTAATTATATTATAGCTTGATTTTAAAATATTTTCAAGTGTATTTGAAAGTATATCCGCATCGTTTTTTACAATAGCTAAGCTATAATTATTAGCGGACGTGTATATTTCATCAAGCGGCTTTGAAAGACTAACAAGCAAAACATATATAATCGGTATGACAATCACAAAAAGCCAGCAAATCGGCGATTTTATTAGCCTTTTTAATGTAAAAAGTAAAACTGTAAATCTCATCTACGAATACCTCCTTCCTAGCAGCGGGATAGATATTAAGAGTAAAATAGCAGCTACTGCTGTAATAATCAGCACATCACCCGTAACCGTACTGGTGTTTCCTTCATAAATAATATTAAAAATGGCATTCTGTGCAAGCGAATTTGGTAGGAATTTGAATATTTCCTCTGCCGCTCCAAAATCGACCTTCATATATCCTTGTGATAAAAAGGTGGATACCCACGAGAAGCCAAAGAAAAATCCAGAGGTTGCCTTTCCGCTTCTAGTTATCATTAACATAAATAATGCAGCAGCATTCGAGAATATATTAAGTATTAAGTACACTCCAAGTATTGAAAAAATATCAATAATACTGTCACCCCAATATGCACCGTAAACAATACCCGAAAACGCAACGCTTATTATTGTCTGTAAAAAGCTTGTGACCGCCGCAGACATGATAATTCCTGTTAAGAATGGAATTTTTGAGCAGGTTGTCAATGACAGCCTTCTCCCCATATCGCCCATTAAGCTTGTTTCTATGGTTTCGACCATGTTAAGTCCAGCGTAAAGTGCAATCATTACAGTCATGGTTACAGCATAATAATCCATTGCACCTGGAATACGGTTATTAAGTCCCTTTACCGATATTACTTCTGTGCTTAAATCAAGCTCGGAGAGTAAAACTGCATTTTTATAATCCTCGCTTATAATAATTTCAACAGCATTGTTCACCTTTTGGTAGCCGTCAAGAATGTGATAGATAATTTGAACATTGGTGTCACTTGATGCTATGTTCATTTCGATATTATCGTCTTTTTGAATAATAACAGCAGTATAATTATTATCAGGTAAATCCTGTTCTTTTTCAAATAAATCTACCTTCACTATATCCTTCATATCATCGCCTTGTAAAAAACTTATCAGCTCGTCAGAAGCATCAATTGCCGCAACATTAATGACCTCAAGCTGTGTACTGCCCATTGTGCTTGACAGTGCCGAGCCTAAGATAAGAATTATTATGATAGGAAAGAGTATCAGCATAAAATCCGCCGTTTTATTACTTAAAAGCTGCTTTGAGTTGTAATAAAAGGAGGTAAGTAAAGTTTTCATATTTTCCCTCCCTTAAAGCACATCATCACGGAGCTTTTTACCAGTCAGAGAGAGGAAAACATCTTCTAAATTCGGAAGCTTTGTGGTGACAGAAAGTATTTCAGCTGCAGCCGAGATTTCGAGTATACGTGCAATATTTCCTGCATTGGGGCTTGAAACAATGCGTATTCTGCGCCCTGTAAGCTCAAGGGCTCTGACTCCGCTTACCGCTTTTATTTTATCGAGGAGGACGGGTGATGGGTTTTTCACCTCAATTACCATGCTTTCCTCAAACATAGTGCTTTTTATCAGACCGTCGATGGTGTCGGAGGCAATAATATGCCCCTCGTCCATGATAATTATGCGGCTGCATAGACGTTCAACCTCCTCCATGTAGTGTGAGGTATAGATTACAGTGGCACCACTTTCGGCATATTCCTTTACGAAACCTAGAATATGATTACGGGACTGTGGGTCAATTCCAACGGTAGGTTCGTCCATTATAAGAAGCTCGGGTCGGTGTACGATGGCTGCCGCTATATTAAGTCTGCGTTTCATTCCACCCGAAAATTTACGGGGCAGTTTTTTGCCTATATCGGACAGCCCAACCATTTTTAAGGCGTATTCGACATTCTCTTTTAAGCGGCCTCCTGTGATGCCGTATAACCTACCGAAATATTCAAGATTTTCCGCCGCAGTTAGCGATTCGAAAAGCACGATATTCTGCGGAACTAACCCTAGCCGCTTCTTAATATCCATTTCATTGCTGCTGTATTCCTTGCCAAATAGATAAACCTTACCGCTGTCGGCTGCGGTGAGACCGCACATTATGTGAATTGCAGTGGTTTTTCCCGCACCATTTGGACCAAGGAGCCCTAAGATTTCACCCTTTTCGACATTAAACGAAACGTTATCGGCGGCAAGCTGTGCACCGTAACGCTTTATAACTCCATCAAGCTTAGCGATAGTCATATTTGTTTCCTCTCATTCATAATTTTACAATCACATTTTAACATAAATAAAACGACTTTAGTAGTGAAAGGCGTAACTGATTTTTTATGACAATTGTCATTATGTTATATTAAAAATAAAAAAAAGTGGATTTTGTCCACCTTTTTAGTATTATTATTTATGATATATTCAACCGAATTTCTTATAAAAGACACGCTCAGTAAAAGGCAATTTATTGCGACGGGTTCCTTCTCCGTCTGGTAAGCCAACCGGAAGCACGACATGAAGACGATACCCCTCAGGAGCCCCTAGAACAGATAGGGCTTTCGTTTGATTTTCTTCTTTAAAATACGGACTATCGAGCCAAACCGAAGCATAACCAAGTGCGGTAATAGCAAGAAGCATATTCGAAGCGGCGGCGGAATAATCCTCGGTCTCAAAGTTCTTAAATCCTGTTTGGCCAGAACCCTCGGTTAAAAGGCACAATGCTGCAGGTGCGGTAAGTAAGCCGTCAGTAGGAAACACATCGCAGAGCGGTTTCACTGATTCCTTGTTTGGAAGTATAACGATTTTGACGCACTGGCTGTTGATACCAGTCGGCGCAGCCAAACCAGCCTTCGCAATCAGCTCAAGCTTATCAAGAGGAACAGCATCTGAGAGAAATTTTTCTTTGTGTGAATATCTTTTTTCTACTGCATCAAAAAAATCCATGTCAGTCTCCTTTATTATTAAGCAACTATTTTTATGTTAACCTATAAATTTATTATAGCACGATTTTCTTTATTTTCAAGTGTAAAAGTGAGTCGATAAATAAAAGTATGAATTTTATACAAAACGATAATTACTAAAAGTGTATATAAATGTGTTAATACTTGACAAAAATCGGGATTTCATGCTATAATATACACATAATTCATGGTGTGTATGGCTTTAATATTGACTTGATTTTATGCTTTATATATACAGCCAAAAAGGAAAAGATTTATCGCTTCTTTTGAGATTAAAACAATAAATAATATTTGATATGCGGACGGTACACTGTTCGCATATCGTGCTTATAAACGTATATGAACAAAAGCGTTCATAATTTGTTAAAATGTGACGTGTAATTGCATAATAACGTAGTAAAACGGAGTGTGTAAATGATTGATATAAGCTCGTTTCGTAAAATAGGAAAGTTTAAGATATTTAAGCAGAGCGAATTACTCTTTATGCAAAATGCCCTTGGTGGCAATATGTATATCGTATTAAAGGGTGTATTCGGCGTGTATATTAACTCGTTTACAGATTTTCCCGTGAGAGTGGCAGGAATACCCGAAGGCGCTTTTTTTGGCGAAATGTCAGTTATAGATGGCTCACCCCGCAGTGCTACTATAATATCCGAAGAGCTTGGTATGGCTATTTCTATCGAGCAGGAGCACTTTAAATCACTGCTCGCACAAAATCCCGATATTGCCGCAAAAATACTTAAAACCTTAAGCGGACGTGCTGAGGCTACAGCGATAAAAGCGCGTGAAAAGGGAAACACTGTCGCAGATTTACCGGATAACCTAAAAGATCCAGAGCAAAATCCCATTACAGATTTAGATAACATGATTGGTCTTGCAAAGCGTATTAGAGAGCTTAATGAACTTCTCGGTGTCGGAGAGGTAAAAAAAGACATCGAAATGAAGGAAACTCTCGATATGGTTACCCTGCTACCAGTAGGGCATGAACGTTTTAAGGAAGCAGACGACAAGGATAATTCGAATATACTCGCGAACTGGGATTATGTCTGTCCTTATTGTAAAAAAGGCTTCAAGAATAAAACACCTCTTTTACCCCGCTTAATTCAAAAAGAAAAGACGATAGACCAGCGAATTATATATGAGAATTTCAATATATTGCTGTATACAAATATAGTTTGTCCAAATTGCAATTTTTGTGATACATATCAAGAATTTTCTATGGACCCGATACCATTGACGAAGCCCACGGTTAATGGAAATCAATTTTTCAATAACGAAGGCTTTACAGGCTACACCGATGATTATAAGCATACACTTGATGAAGCCGTACTCAGTTATTATCTCAATATCGAATGTCTCAAGCAAACACCGGGTTCAGAATTAAGAGTTGCAAAGGCTTGGCAGAGGCTGCACTGGCTGTATAACGATTATGGCAAAAATAGGCTCGCCAGAAACACTGCGCTCGAATCCTTTAAGGTTTATAGCAGATACCTGGAGAAAAATAATAGTAAGCTTACGGCAGAGGAATTTATGACAATTAATATTATACTTGGGGAGCAGTGTATGTTCCTTGGTGACACCGAACGGGCATATGAATATTTTGAAAAAAATACAAAGGTTGGCGGATTTACCACACATGATTTGGCGGTTAAAAGCTTAAAGCGTATAAGAGATATAAAAGATAAGTAATTTCAAAGGAATAGTATATTTATGGATAACAGATTTGACGTAGCTTTTCTCGGCACAAACGGTTCGTGCGCCTATAATAACGGTTCAAGACAGGAGTTTGGTTCAAATACTCTGTGTGTTGTTGTTCAGGCAGGGGGAAACACTCTGCTTTTTGATGCAGGCTCGGGTATATGCGGTTTATCAAAGCTAGATAGCTTTAAAAACGATTGTTATCATTTATTTTTATCCCATTATCATATTGACCATGTAAGCGGACTCCTGTTCTGGAATTCGCTGTTTAATCCGTCTAGTGAGATTAGTTTTTATGGCATGGGAGATATCAAAAAAACATTAAATCATCTATTAAGTGAACCCTTTCAGCCTGCTGGTTTTGATGACTTTAAAGCTAAGATAAATTTTTGCGATATCAATAATGAAGATCAAATTCTATTAATAAACAATACGAGAGTCAGCAGGATGTTTGTCAGTCATCCAGGCGGATGTGCTGCTTACCGTGTTGATTATGACGGCAAATCGCTTTGCTACCTTACTGATATAGAGCTTGCTAACCATGATAATGACGAAAACCTAATTGAATTTGTAAAGGACACAAATTTATTAATCGTAGATTCGTGTTATAAAAATGGTAAGAGTGTTAAGGGCTGGGGACATTCAACACCTGATGAATGTGCCATGCTTGCAAAACAAAGCGGAGCCCGCCGCCTTGCGCTGTTTCACCATGATTATTCGGCAACTGATGCTGATATTTTACAGTCGGAAAGTCAGGCAAAAATAATTTTTCCAAACACATTTGCTTCAAGAGATGGATTATATATTTCTATTGAATAGATTGAAGGAAGGGTATTGATGGATTTTTTATTAAAGAATAAGAAGCTTTTTATCATAATAGGAGCAGCCCTAGTACTTACGGCAATTATTATAACGGCTGTCGTTATTTTAACCCAGCCTGAGAGTGAGCCTGTTTACAGTGCTTCAGGTGAAGCTGAGGCAGTTATGACTACAAAAATCAAGGTTGCCGACGGTATCTGGGATTTAAAAAGATATTCAGATGAGTTTTATTTACCTGTTGGCGTTACAGTTAAGAACGGTAATATTATTGTTGCCGATTCAATGTGTGACCGTATTCAAATTATCGACGGTGAGAAAAATAAACGTATCGGGAAACCAGGACAATATGGCTTGACATATCTTGATTCTGGTGCATTGGTGGACGGTTATCGTGAAAATGCACTTTTTGCAAAGCCGACGGGTGTCGCACTTGATTTGAACGGTGATGTAATAATATGCGATACAGGAAACCATGTAATCAGAAGAATGAATGACGAGGTTGTAATTACAATCGCAGGAAACGGAAGCAGTGGATATAAAAACGGAAAAGAGTCTGGCGCACAGTTCAGTTCGCCACGCTCGGCAGTGGTTGGAAGCGATGGTTATATATATGTAGCCGATACACTTAATCACTGCATACGCAGAATTGATACAGAAGGAAATGTTACATTGTACGCAGGTTCTCCCGAAATAAAGGGCTATAAAGATGGCGAATTAATGGATGCGATGTTTTATGAACCGTCGGGCTTATGCTTTTCAAGCGATGGAGATTTATATGTGGCGGATTCTGCCAACCACTGTATACGCAGGATTTCGGGAAATACGGTTGAAACAGTTGCGGGCAGACCAGGAGAAACAGACAATTTAACTGGATATCCTACGGGAGGCTATATAGATGGAGATAATGAGCTTGTGACCTTCAATTTCCCAAGAGGCATAACCATAACCTCAAATAACGAGATAATCATTGCCGATACGATGAATCACGCGGTAAGAATGATTGTCGGGAACGAAACAAGAACCCTGGCAGGAGGCGGCGCAGCCGACCAATATTATGGCTCGGCAGAAAATATAAGGCTCACAAGACCCGAGTGTGTATATGCAGACGGCGACACACTTTATATATCTGATACCGCAAATAATCGGGTGCTTAGTGTGATTTTAAACGACCGTTTTCTCGAGGGGCGTCCGTCGAGAGATGCGATGATAAAAGAAACAGGAATATCAACTGATTCAAAATATGCTTATAATGGTGATATACGTGTTTACATAGATGAGCAGAGGATTGATATGGGCAGAGTTAAGCCGTGGAACACCGCAGAGGGAGTGTATGTACCAATACGTCCGCTGTTTGAAGCGTTAGGAGCGACTGTTATAGTAGATGAAAAGCAGAATACTCTTGCGATAAAAATAATGGAATATACCACAGTTTTAAGCTTAAATAAAGACTATTTTATACTGAAGGGTACTGCTGTTACAACTATAAATGAAATATTAAGGCTGTTTCCATATACGTTTGAATGGTTTTCAGAGTTTAGCCTGATTGCACTTCATATACCGTCAGATTTAGTACAGGCTATCGGATGAGAAAAATATATTCTCAAGTTAACGAAATAACGAGCACTGAAAGGAAATGGTTTTAGATGTATAAAAAGCTGAAAATAATTATCCCCATATTTATGCTTGCCGTTTTTGGACTTATTCAGTTTACAGGGATTTTTACCGTTCTTGATAATGTTATATACGATAATCTGCTGTCATCAAAACGGGAGCCGTCGAAGGATATCGTTATTGTAGGAATAGATGACAGAAGTATAAACGAAATAGGAAAATGGCCATGGCCACGATTTTACATAGCTGATGCTATAAGTAAGCTTGTTGATATGGACGCTGCCGTTATTGGTGCGAATTTACTGTATGATGCTTATGGAGCAGATGAAGGTAACGATGCCGCCTTAGTAGCTGCCGCCGCAAAAAGTGATAGGCTTGTACTCGCCGAGCAATATGTGCTTGATAGTGATACACAGAATGAATTTATCGTTGAAGACTATATTGGACCATTCACCGAGCTGTCGGAGGTGACGAAAACTGGATTTATCAACGTATCGCAGGATACTGACGGTGTGCTAAGAAAAACGCTCAATCAGCTTAAATACGGTGACATAACAGTGTATTCTTTACCCATGCAGGTATACTTAACATACTGTGAAACGGCGGGTATAGCTGTAAATGAGGATATTCCGCTGGATAGGCTAGGACGTTTCCCAATTAATTATGTCGGGGAACCTGGAAAATACACTCAGCTGTCATTATGGGATTTAGTAAACGATGTTTACCCGTCTGAAATGTTCAAGGAGAAAATTGTTCTTATCGGACCATATGCACAAGGAATAGGCGATAAAAGCTTTTCAACGCCATTTGACCGTCATGCATCGACATATGGCGTGGAAATTAACGCAAATATTGTCCAGAATTTAATCGACGGTTCATTCAAGCAGGAGGTCGATTGGTATATCGATTTTGCCGTAATGGCTCTTTTAGGAATTATACTTATTATTTTTCTATACAGACTTAAACCAGTTACTGCACTTATAGTAACTATTCTGTTAGCAGCAGCACAGCTTGCCGGTGCGAAGTTAATGTATATGCAGTTTGATTACATAATTCATGGCGGAATTTGTGTTATATTCCTGTTTATATGTTATCTTGTTAATCTGGTGCTTTCAATACTTTCGACACAGAACGAAAAACAGCATATTCAAGGTTTGTTTGGACGATTTGTTTCACCTGATGTGGTGCGTGAAATTATATCGGGCGGTGTAAGCGTTGAGCTAGGCGGAGTTGAAAGGGATTTGACAGTGCTGTTTGTGGATATCCGTGGATTTACCGCTTTTTCGGAGGCAAATCCTGCTGAAAAGGTTGTCGGAATGGTAAACCGTTATCTTAATCTTACTAGCCATTCAATTCAGGAGTTCGGGGGAACTATTGACAAATACATCGGTGACGCAACTATGGCAGTTTTCAATGCACCGCTTGATTTACCCGATCATCCGCTGTGTGCGGTAAGAGCAGCATGGGCAATGAAGCAAGGCTCGGTTGCTCTGCGTGAAGAAATACTTAAGGATTACGGAGTAGATTTACAGTTCGGAATAGGTGTCAATACAGGACGCGCCGTCGTAGGAAACATGGGTTCAGACCTCAGAATGGACTACACCGCTATCGGTGACACAGTAAATACCTCTGCTCGTCTTGAGGCGAATGCACAGAAGGGGCAAATTCTCCTTTCTGATGCGACCTATCAATTGGTTAAAGACCATGTTGAGGTAACAGATTTAGGTATTCTGAATGTTAAGAATAAAAAAATCGGAATTCAAATTTACAATCTTGATAATATGTTGGATTGATTAAATGAAGGGAGGGTAGGCAGTGAAAAAGGCAGTTCTGATAAT
>JAVBPL010000078.1:0-7931 GCA_031549645.1 Ruminiclostridium sp.
TCCAGCCCTCGTATATCGATGTCTCAAGCCACGGTATCTCGGGCTCACCTGTTTCCGGATTAAAGCCGGCAATAGAGTGATGCCTCGGATGGCATATGTTTCTGCACTTGTAGTCCCAAATAAAAGCATAGTTGCCCTCAAAGGCACTTGTAACTCTTGTATACCGCTCATTCATAGGAGTTATGTGGTCAACAAACTCCATAATATGGTCATGGTTTAAAGCAAAGGTCACATATCCTGTAATATTACCTGCTGCGTCCACCGCCGGCGTCGCCCATCTCACAATGCCCTCGAAACGCTGTCCATTAGGGTTTTCCCTTCCCGCGAAGGCTTGCTCCTCCGGCTTGAAGGTTATATCATATCCACGATCTGCCGAAGCCTTTGCCAGCACCTCCGGGGCATACATGCCAATATAGTTCGAGCCCACATATGCACCGGTTACATCGGATACATAAATTTCGCCCGGTTTTAGATTTTTAAGCTCTTCAAAATAGGTTTCGGCATTTAAATATGTGTTTTCAATCTTGGAAACATCAACCTTTTCGGCAGTCATCGGATAGTTCTTTTTGCTTGAATCATGAGCAACTGCTTTAAACTGCTCCATTCCGTTTAGGTCAATAAAAGCAATTTCGTCATATAACGGCAGGTCGGTGTACTGATATGTTTCTGGATCTCTGTAATGGAATCCGCCATTATCATTGTTTTCGCTGTTTGTTGATTTACCGCCATTTCCTGTTGGTGCTGGGTCGGGTGTTGTCACCCATGATTTGCCGTCCGCCGCCAAGGTCCAGGTGCCGCTATCTATGACCTTATTCTTTTTTGAGTTTATAAAGTTTTGATAACCTTGGTCGTTCGGCTGCATGGTCGCAACGTACAATATATCGTTGTCACGCTCGTACAAAAAGCTTGCTACGCGGTTAGCTGTATCGGTGGACATACGCTCGATATTTTGCACAGCGCTGTCGTTAAGCGCGTCAGATGAGTCGGTTACCGAGATTTGCTGCAGATTACCGCCTAAGTTGCCGAACTGGTACCAAGCAAGCGTAGCTATCAAAACAAGAGGAATAACCATTACCACAACAAAGATAGTAATAAGCTTTGTCCTCATGCTGATACTTAAAAGACTTAAAAACCTGTCAAATACATTTCTAAATTTTTTCATACTCCCGGTTCCTCCGCTAAGCTATCTTATATCAACTTCACAACACCTGCATACAGATCAAGGCTGTCACGGTTAAACGCACCGTCAATCTCAAAGGTTCTCATATATGTAATTATCGCCTCGCCGGTTGATAAAAAGGTGCAATTAAGGTTTGTAACCTCAATATCACCGCTTAACAAATCGCCAAGTTTTCGCAACAACATATTCGTCAAAGCTTTGAATTTTCATAATTAACCAGCCATATTATATTTTTCTACAATTTCAGCGATTATAGTTTTCCCCTCTTCGGTTATCGGCTTAAAGGGCGGTCTGCACACGCCAAAATCAAGACCCATCAAGCGCAGGATCTCTTTTTCGCCTTGAAATACGCCCGCCTTAACAATCGCATCAATTATGTCATTAATCTCGCTCTGTTCATATTGTGCAGCCTCAAGCTCGCCCTTGTTGAACAGGTCAAATATTCGAACAAATCTATCAGCCATGCAGTTATATGTGCTACCGATTCCGCCATCAGCGCCCATCGCAAGGCCGGCGAGAAACATCTCATCATATCCATTATATACTTTTTTATGCGGGTATAGTTTTTTGTATCGCTCAAGTGAATAAAAGTCATTTGAAGTATGCTTTACGCCCATAAAACGGTCATCATCCAAAAAGTCACCGACGTTATTTTTATCTATAGTTACGCCTGAAAATGCGGGCATATTGTAAATAAGCATAGGCAGGTCAACAGCGTTCACAATGTCAAAATAGTAGCCCTTTATCTCGTCAAATGTAAATTTATAATAAAACGGCGGCACGGCCGAAATAGCATCTACGCCCAGTTTTTTTGAATATTCGCCTAACTCGATTGCCTGTTCGGTGCTGATGCAGCCAATGTGGCTAATAATAGTGCCCTTGCCCTTCGCCGCAGAAACAGCGACATCTAAAATATATTTACGCTCGTCCATTGACAGCATAAACGCTTCGGCAGTGCTTCCCCCGACGTAAAACCCGGTAACTCCCATATTTAGATTTATCTCAATAAGCTTGGCAAGCTGTACATCAGAAATCTTGTTTTGACTATCAAATGGTGTTAAAAGTGCAGTATAAATCCCGCTCCATTTTTCCATTTCTTTCACTCCTCTAAAATATAATATCACTCTTTAGTTCAAAATGCAATAGTATGTAAAAAAATTGGATACATTATTATGCAAAAAAGTCGAACGAATTATACACGTTTCGACACATTTTGAATATATTGTTATTAAGGCTTGCTTTATTCTAAAAAGTAGTAAGTATAATACTACTTTTCTTTTGAAACCTTAATAATAACCAATGAAATTCAAACGAAAAGTAGGTGCTGTATACCTTGCTTGTCAACACTTTTCCTTCGGAAAAGCCGCTTCGCGTCCGCATTTCTTTGCGGTGTTACAAGGTACTACGTACAAGGCTTGACCCACACTAAATCCAATTTAAATACTATGAATTTTATTAAGTTTATAAATTGGATTAGTATAAGTTAAAAGGATAAAGAAAATTGATTACTGTTCAAACCTAAACCATCCAACAAGGTGGAGGGTTTAGGTCATAGTCTGGAAATACGGTTTTAATATCTTTTACGTACATTACAGGACCGCGTAACACATAATCCTTTTTAGAATGGAGGATCATATTGCTAAGAGTATCCTCCAAAAAAGACACAAGTCTCAGATCATTATTGTTTCTTGCATCAACGAGTTTCTTAACTACATAGATTCTGTCTACTATGAGCATGTCATTATCTTGGCAATCAGCTATCGTCATATAATAATACCTTCCATAAAAATATATTATGGAACTATTATACGCATGTCTATGGGAATTATGTCAAAGTGGTAATAAATGCTATTGAATCAATCGCCGTTTGAGGTTTTATCCGGTTCTTTCATAAAAACTACAAATTATTTATAACTAAAACCTATACTGGGTTTAAATTTTCTTATTACATTGATTATGGTTTGATCTATTCCTATATACTCCATTAAATATAGCTTGTTGGATAATTCCTTAAACATTTTTTTGTTTTCAATGAAATTGTTTTCCCGAGTGATGCTACTATTAAGCGTAACAGAAAATACAAAAGTCAAAGAAGGACGCCTCTCTTCTTCGCTTCCGTCTTCATCAGTGGCAAATATGTATTCAAATTCGTAAGGAGCGATAACCATGAAATCCTGCCATCTGTCCGGCGTGAAATCGAGCAACTCCTTATTTAAGGTATAAATTCGGGGTGACCTTCCTTCAAAGGCGTGTGCAGTAATTAGTTTTCTTTTGTTATCAGCCCATCTATATGTGTTTTTAGGGGTATAAACATCGTCTATAATGTATTGTTCCTCTTCAATGGTGGGGGGAGTCTCATCTTTTCTCTTTTTAGTTGGATATACGGCTACTTCTTTAAAGGTATCATCATTATTATGTCTGCGAATGACAATCCGGATATCATCATCTGGAAAGCTTACTTTAAAAGTTTCGATGAATGTTAGTGCTATATGTTCTAAGTACTCTTTAAAGGTTTCGTCTCTATGGTGTTTCTCATCAAGCTCCTTTGTCTTGAAAGATTTTCTTATCCTTAATATTTTTTTAAACAGGTTGTCAATATCCTTCGAAAACAGGCAACTGGTGTTAAAATTATCGCTGTTTTCAGTTGCATCTTTAATATCTTTTGGTGTTGTTTCTTTTAAAGTTTTTTGAATTTCCTCCAGTAACTCTTCTTTGCTTTTAGGGTCATCAGTTCTGTTGGATTTATATTCTGTTTTCTCATAAATATTGCCATCACTATCTTCATAATTCTTAAAAACTTCATTAGCGTTGATAAAAAGAAGTCTTCTCAAATAAGTATCGCAGGCTTTTTCAAATACGTCTTTACGTTTTTCAAGTTCTTTGATTTTTTCTAAAATTTCACGATCGACAAAGATTTCATTAACCGAATGACCATATCCGTTTAACTCTATAAATGGATAATCATGTAAGTACAAAGGACTTGATTGTCGTTTAAGCCTTTTTTCTATATCGGTGTTATAATATGAATTATCCTCTTCAAAATCACCATAAAGGTTAGTTCTAAACATTTTTGAGATTTGAATATTTTGTTCTTCGTTGAATGTATAAATGGAATAAGAATGGGTATCCTTATGAACTTCTTGTACTGTATCCTTAGGATTTTCTTTTCGATGATCCCAACCTATTCCAGTAACTAGTGTAGTAACTCTTCTTCCTTTATTAACAAGGCTACTTACCGTTCGTTCATGTGTATGACCACATAAATAATAATCGGCATTTAATAATTCTTTATCAAGCAAATGTTCTTTAACAGCGTCCTCTTCGAGTGGCTTAAAATACGAAGGAGGATGATGCCCAATACAAATTGTTATAATTTGTTCTTCACGTTTTGTTCTTTCTATATATTCACTTTGATATTCATCTACTAAATTTAGCAATTGATGCTGACCAATTGCTAAATGATGTTTTTCTATCTCTTCCGCACCTCCGCATGAAAGCCAAGCGGTATTCATGCGTATAAAGGCAAGTGTTAAATCAGGACGTTGGTCTCGACAATTATATCGCTCTTGAGTTTTACCACATCTGAATGTATGCGAATTGGGCTTTCTGTTTTCTGCATCAATCAAATTACTTAGGCATGGCAATTCTATAAATTCCACGCCGAAAGTTTTATCGATATGTTTGTATTTGTATTTGCATTTTGGGTTTTTCTTGCATTTAGTGACCATATCATCACTATCATAAATTAGATTGCATTCCTCTCGTATTTCGTTAATACTTTCATCACACGATTCCTTGGACTCTCCGTCTGTGCCCCCTTCAAATTGCTTAACACGCCCTTTGTTTATTCCTTTTGGTAGTTCGAAAATATTGTAGACCTCATTAGTGAAATTAATAAAATCCTTGAAATATAGTTCCTCAAACTCCCATTGGGCTTTATCTCCAACAAAATCTTCGTCTTTTTGAAATCGTTCTGAAGCGATTTTGATATATTGTGGGCTGATATCTTTGTCGTGGTTCCCCGAAACTATCTGTACATCAATCACCCGTTTACTTAGCCATTGTTTGCAACTTGGTTTCTCATTGCCGTTTGTAATAGGGCTATTGGTTTGGGTTTGGGGGAGATGCCCTACAGGTAATTCTATCCAATCTTCCAATGCTGTTTTAAGTTGTCTAAAAAAACTTAATGCGGTTTCATTTAACTTCTTTTCTTTACAGTCTTGCTTAAGACATGTCATGTATTGTCCTTTATCTATAACATCACCTGAAACGACAAGTATAATGTTTTTCATGCCTTCTGTTTGTTTTTTTATACTGCTTATTAAATTGGTTAACGTTGCCGACAAATAATTCCCCTTAATATGGAGGTCAGATAAATGAACTATATTAAATTCCGCCATTATAAGTATCTCCTTTGTGGTTTATTATAATCTTATAATTACAATATAGATTATATATAATTATTTTACAATATATCACAAAATCTACCATAATGCAACATAAAGTTAAATATTTGCACTCTAATTTCATCTATAAAAATTGGATGCCCAATAATGTAAAAAAATCGAACGAATTATACACGTTTCGACACATTTTGAATATATTGTTATTAAGGCTTGCTTTATTCTAAAATGAAATAAGTATAAGTTAACAAAAGGAGGAGATATCATGTTAACACAAAATACCATGCCCCGTGTGGGCTACGCGTTTGTGCCGGTTCAAAAATTCGGCGAAACATATTCAATTGAAGAGGGCTTCAGCCGTGGAACCTTGTTCCCCGAGCTTGACTTGCCCAAAAATGTCTATATGGGAGGTCTGATGCATGACTGAGCAAACTGTACTTAAAAACAAGATCATGTCATACAGCTTTGCTCTGACCGAGCTGACGCTGTTCCTCGACACCCATCCAAACGACAAAAAAGCGCTTGAAATGCACGCAGCAGTTGCAAAAAAGCAAAGGGAACTAATAGACGAATATCAATCCCAATTCGGCCCGCTAACCGCTGCCGCCAACACAAGCACGGACAGCTGGCAATGGATAAACAGCCCGTGGCCGTGGGAAAATTGCGAGAAAGGAGAATAGCATATGTGGGAATATCAAAAAAGCTTGCAATATCCAATTAACATCAAAAAACCAAACCCTAAACTGGCAAGCTTTATTGTCAGTCAATACGGCGGAGCAGTATCCATATAATACCAATGCTACTTAAACTTTACTGTCACAAGGCTTTTCGGCTTGTCATAAATTACCTTGCTAATTAAAAAGTGAGCCGTGTTATATTTTACCTGTAAATCAATTTCAGGATCGGTTAAAAGAGCATATACACTCTCAATTCGTTTTGTTATTATTTCGTCCTGTCCCTCGCCTTGTAATAGGTCAGTTTTGATATTGCTTAACCGTTCCTGTATACTTTGTTTTTCCTCTGCAAGCTGCTTTTTATTTGCCTTGTATTCGTCAAGATTGTCAATACCGTCCTTGTATGCCTCTTTTATGCGAATTTCTTTTATGTCCATCTTGCTAAGCTGCTCATTGAGTAAATCAAATTCACTTGCAGTTACAGTATCTTGTGCTTTTGGTACAATATTGATTTCAAGGTTACCCTCAAATGCGTCCTTTAATTGTTCTAAAATAATGTCCTCGAGCTTTTTGATACTGATTGTATGACTTATCTTGCAAGCACCTCTTGCATAAGAATTACATTGCATATATTTTCCCGAAGTCAGAACAAGAGTATTGCCACAATTCCCGCAACGCACTAAGCCCTTGAGCCATGTTTTGAGCTGTGCATCTGGTTTTTGCCATTTAGGGTAAAGCTCCTTCTGAACCTTCAAAGCTGTTTGTACCTTTTCCCAAAGCTCCATATCTAGAATAGGCTCATGTTCACCATCTGCTATAATACTATCTGGATTATGATAGTTACGCCTTGTTCTTCCTGTAGGTGTCCAACGTACTTTACCAATATATACAGGATTGTTTAATATATATTCAATCGTTCTGTTCTCAAACAGATTACCCCGTTTCGTTTTAAGACCTAAGTCATTGGCATAGGTCGCAATCGCACGAAGTCCCATTTGCTTACTCGCAAATTTAGTGAATATCATTTTAATGAACTCTGCTTCTTTAGGCTCAATTACAAGTTTCTTATCAACAAGCCGATAACCTAAAGGTGCTATGCTCTGATACCCGCCACGCAAGGCTTTTTCGGTCATACCCTTTTTGACTTCCTCTGCTAAGTTAAGCGAATAGTATTCCGCCATAGCTTCAAGCATAGCCTCAAGAATAACAGAAAACTTATCGTCCTCTATGCTTTCGGTAATCGAAACAACCTTTATGCCTGCCTCTTTCTTTAGTAATGACTTGTATACTACACTGTCCTCTCTTGAACGAGCAAAACGGTCAAACTTATGCACAAGTATTACATCAAAGGGTCTTGGCTTTGATTTGGCAGTAGCAATCATTTTCATAAATGCAGGACGTTTCTCTGCCTTTCTTCCGCTTATACCCTCGTCAATATATATGTGCTCTTTGGTGAGTATAATATCATTCTTTTTTGCGTATTCCTTTAATACTCTAAGCTGTGCATCGGGCGAAAACTCTGTCTGCTCCTCTGTCGATACCCGAATATAGCAAGCTCCATATTGTGTCATGCGTTACATCTCCTTTTAATAAATTCAAAGGAAATGCTTTTACAGCCGTATATAAAAAATGGCTATGAACATGCAATCACCCATAATCAATATATTAGAGTAA
>JAVBPL010000137.1:0-7479 GCA_031549645.1 Ruminiclostridium sp.
CTACTCGTAATGATAACTGTAAATACTCTTATTTTTGCCGACAAGACAGAAGTCAGAGTCTATTCAGACGGCAGCTCAGGCGCAGTTATTTTGAGAGAAAAAGAAGCCTGTGCAATTATAATTACTGATGCAAGTAAGAACGTCAGAGCTTATTTATCCGATTACATATCTGGTTATTTGCTGGCTGATTTGCCGATACTTTTTATATTAAATGACAGTAAAAACGGCGAGCATTTATTTGATGCTTTACCCGTATCCGCCATCGTTCACAGCGATGAAAATAGGAGCTTTGATATTAACGGCATCTTTCAAGTTGAAAAGCTTGAAAGCACGGCTATTATTACCGTAAACGGCATCTCTATCGGGGTTACTGGTATTTCAAATGACGAAATTGACTTCGATATTTCAGTGCTGTATGGTTATAAGAAAAACGTAGATTTTAAGTTGAACAGGGTTTATTTTATAAACAGACGGCTGCAAAACGGGACAAATGCTTATTATGAGAAGGTGAAATTTTATATATGAAAATTGACGAGGCCAAGCTTAATACAGTCTTGAAATCGGGCGAGCAGCCTACCCTCTTTTATTTACACGGCAAAGAAATATTCCTTGTAAAAACGTATGTTGACAGAATAAAAGGCAAATTTCTTGCCGATATTAACGATAGCTTTAACTTTACAAAGTTTGAAGGCAGTCCTAGCGTTGATGATATAATTAACGCAGTTGATGCACTGCCTGTTTTCGCAGATAAAAGGGTAGTTTATCTAAGCGATTTTGATATTGAAAAATACGATAACGATTCAGTAAAGCAGCTTGTGGAATTTTTTTCAGATATTCCCTCCTCAACCGTAGTCATAATCGCATACACTGGTCTTACCCCAGACGGAAAAAAAGCTAAAACCAAGAAGCTGATGGCTGCAGCAGAAAGTAAAGGCTATCTTACCGAGTTTGATTATCTTTCACCATCAAGAGTAGCCGAGCTTATTATCAAAAAATTCGGTCGTCAGGGTATACAAATATCTCGCGACAATGCCATATATATAGCGGAAAAAACGCTTCAGGACCTAACGCTTATCGGTATGGAGGTTGAGAAGCTTTCTGCCTATGTCGGAAAAGGCGGCACAGTCGAAAAAGAGGCAATTGACCTACTCGTAACAAAACAGCTAGACTCTGGAATTTATGAGCTTGCGGCTGCGATAACGCAGAAAAACGCGAAAAAATCCTTCCTTCTTTTAAACGATTTAATAGCTGAGGGATATCAGGCTGTAGTTATTTTTTCGGCATTAGCTTCAACATTTATAGATTTTTATTACGCAAAGCTAGGGCTATCCGCTGGCAAGGATACAGCCAGTATAACAAACGACTTCAACTATCCTAAAAACCGTTCTTGGGTAATCGGAAAAACTATGAACAGCATCAGAAAGCTCGACATTGATTATATAAGAAGATGCCTCAATATTCTTAACCGCTGTGACCTTGAGTTAAAATCCTCACCTGTAGCGGACCATATCATAATCGAAAAGGGTGTTGCAGATTTGCTGGTACTTGAAGGAAATGGTTATATAAATGTTAAAAATTAAAGAAGCAGTTATTGTCGAAGGAAAATACGATAAAATCAAGCTTCAATCAGTGATTGATGCATTTATCATAGTGACCGACGGCTTCGGAATATATAAGGACAAGGAAAAAATGGAACTTATCCGCCTTTTCGCAAAAAAAGACGGAATTATAATCCTCACCGACAGCGACAATGCAGGTTTTCAGATACGAAATTATATAAAATCCTGCGTTAACGACGGTAGAATAATAAATCTATATATCCCCGACATTTTCGGTAAGGAAAAGCGAAAAGCCAAGCCCTCCGCCGAGAACAAGCTCGGAGTTGAGGGCATAGATGTGGATATTCTGCGAAACGAGTTTCAAAAAGCAGGGATATTAACCTCCGACGAAAAAAAAGAGATTATTTTTACTAAAAGCCTCTTAATGGAACACGGCTTAATAGGAGCGGCAGGCGCAAATGAGCTTCGTAAAAAGCTTGCACATACCCTCTCACTCCCCGAAAATCTGTCGACAAATTCACTTATCGAGGTGCTTAACGCTCACTACACCTACGATGAATATATAAATGCGTTAAAGGAGTCCACAAATGGTATTTTCTAGCATTCCGTTTTTATTCATGTTTTTGCCGCTGGTTCTGTTGATTTATTATATACTGCCTAAAAAGCTTCAGAATTTCTTTATTCTGATAAGCGGACTTTTATTCTATTCATGGGGCGAACCGTTTTATGTGCTAGTGATGATTGCATCAACCATGATTGACTATACGGCGGGGCTTGTGCTTTGGAAGTTTGACGACAGCAAAATAATTCGGAGAGTGGCACTTATTGTGTCACTGGTGATGAATTTATCACTCCTCGGCGTGTTCAAATACAGCGGCTTTGTTATAGAAAATATCAATGACATTTTCGGCACCAGTCTTAACAACCCAAACCTCCCTTTACCGATTGGCATAAGCTTTTTCACATTCCAGTCAATGTCTTATACGATAGATTTATACATGCGGAATATTAAAGTGCAAAAGAACCCTATTTCCTTTGCCGCTTTCGTGACACTGTTCCCTCAAATCGTCGCAGGTCCTATTGTCAGATACAACGATATTGCGGCTGAGCTTGACCACCGTACTATCACTACCGATAAAATATACGAGGGTATCAATACTTTTATAATTGGTCTTGGCAAGAAAATACTAATCGCTAACAACATAGGTATGCTCTGGTCGCAGGTTAAAGCCCTCGATATAGCATCAATGTCGCTCCTTACGTCCTGGATTGGGATATTGGCTTTTACTTTTCAGATATATTTTGATTTCTCAGGCTATTCGGATATGGCGATAGGGCTGGGTAAAATGCTAGGCTTCAATTTCCCAAAAAATTTCGATTATCCTTATCTGTCAAAGAGCATTTCCGAGTTTTGGCGGCGCTGGCACATAACACTTGGCGCATGGTTTAAAAGCTACGTTTATTTCCCGCTTGGCGGAAGCCGAAAAGGAATGGGACGCACTGTTTTCAATCTTGCTGTTGTTTGGCTCCTCACGGGAATATGGCATGGTGCAAGCTGGAATTTCATTTTATGGGGCTCTCTTTACGGCTTAATAATAATCATCGAAAAGCTGTTCCTAGGTAAAATTTTAGAAAAGCTTCCGTCAATCCTACAAACCATTTATACCATGCTGCTTGTAATATTAGGCTGGGTTTTATTTGACACAAAGGATTTACCGACGGCGTTTAGTTATATTGGCACGATGTTTGGAAACAGCGGCGTTATCTTCGACCAGCAGTTCACATATCTATTCTTAAACTACGGAATAATGCTGGTTATCTGCTTTTTTGCCTGTACAGATTCATGGAAAAGAATTTGGACTTATCTCAAAGAAAAATTCTTGGTATTGACCAATTATTCAATAATATTTGCCGATGTAGCGGTGTTTCTATTATGTACGGCATATCTTGTTAATTCCTCGTACAACCCCTTCCTGTACTTTAACTTCTGATGAAAGGTATTATCTATGCATAAGAAAATTCTAATCGCAGTTTTTGCCTTCATACTGTTATTTTTTCCCCTATATTCACTTTTCACACTACCGACAGAGGAACGACCCTTTTCAGAAAACGAAAACAGATACCTTGCCGCTTTTCCCAAGATTTCTTTTTCAAAAATAATGGATAAAAGCTTTATGACTGGTTTTGAGAGCTGGTCAAGCGATATGTTCGCAGGACGTGAAATATGGATACAGACAATGAACGGAACAGAGCAGCTGCTGGGTAAAAAGGAAATAAACGACGTCTTTATAAGCGATAACATGCTTATTCAAAAATGGGACGGTTATAATAAAAACTCAGTGCAGAAAAATCTTGATGCCATGAACTTTTTTGGGCGTGAATATTCTGAAATCCCGATGTTTATTATGCTTGCACCTACATCACAGGAAATCTACCCCGAATATATTCCGTACAGTGCCATTACTGAAAATCAAAAAAGCTTTATTAAATATGTTTATGAGGAGCTTACTTTATTTAATTCGATTGATGTAACTCAAACCTTTCAAGAGCATAAGGAGCGTTATATTTTTTATCGCACCGACCATCACTGGACAAGTCTTGGTGCGTATTTAGCATATTTAAGCTCGGCGACTAAAATGAATTTTACTCCGATTGATTTAAGCGATTTTAATATCGAACACGCCAGCAATTCGTTTAAAGGTACACTTTTTTCAAAGACCTTGAACAATAAAATTACACCTGATACCATAGATTATTACACCCTTTCGGCGGGCGACCCTGTGGTTAGTGTCGAAATTCAAAACGGCGATAAAGTGAACACATACGACACACTTTATTTTAGAGAATATCTCGAGGTTAAGGATAAATATTCATCCTTTATGGGTTCCAATTCACCTATAATGAATATTCACTCTGAGCTTATTGGAAACACCAAAAAGCTGTTAATTTTTAAGGACAGCTATGCACACTGCCTAATTCCCTTTTACACAAAGAATTACAGCGAAATCACTGTTGTAGATATGCGCTATATCAACACCGATTACCGTGAATTTATAACCGTTTCAGATTACGATGAGGTGCTGTTTGTGTATAATGTAATCACCTTCTCTGAGGATACAAACCTTGTTAAGCTAGGTTCGTAAATTGTCTAAATCAATCAAATTATGCTATCAATGTTAGCAATGTTTAGTTAGTTTTAATCAAGCTGATGTGCTATACTTAACATATAATTTTTATGTTGAGGGGAATATTTTATGAAATTTAGCTTTTTAAAGCGCATTATCAGCGCGGCTGTGGCAGGTGCTATTGTTCTGCCAAGCTTAATGATAGGCTCATTTGCAGCCGAGGCCGTATATTCAAGCGACTTCGAAAAGGATAACGGCGGCTGGACCAGTCGTGGCTCCACCACAGTTACCCGTGACAAGGATGCTAAGGAGGGCACCTACTCTCTAAAGGTCAACGGTCGTTCCGCAAGCTGGCATGGCGCAAGTCTTGAGGGTAAGCTATTAAAGCCGGGCGAAGTGTATAGTGTTTCATGCTGGGCTAAGCAAACCACCGGACAGACCATAAATCTACATGCTAAATACCAGTACAGCGACGACAAAGGCACTGCACATTACGACGGCATCACTTTTGCAAGCCTTCCGAATAACAAGTGGACAAAGCTTGAGGGCGAAGCCTTGCTTGCAGTTGGCGCAACTGGTGTGAGCGTTTATTTCGAGCTTGGTGACTCCAACCAGGCTTTCGTAGAAGGCGATTTTTATATTGACAGCGTCGTGGTTACAGGCGTAAAAGCGGAAATTCAGGAACCTAAGGATTTAGCGGAATATTACGACGAAATGGTAAAAAATTCGCTTATTAACAAAGGTAATAATACTCGAATTAAGAACGCAATTGCCAAGGCTAAGAAGGGCGAGGACGTTACTATTGCCTACATAGGTGGCTCAATTACCGAGGGCGCAAATGCCACCACTCCCTCCCAATGCTATGCTTATCTCTCTTATGAGAGCTTCAAAAACACCTACGGAAAGGGTGATGGCAGCAACGTGCATTATGTAAATGCGGGAATGTCAGGAACCCCATCTTCACTGGGCGTTATCCGCTACGAAAGCGACGTGCTGAGAGTAGCAGAAAGTGCACCTGATATAGTGTTTATCGAGTTTGCGGTAAATGACGGCGACGACACAACAGGCGGTGCAGCATATGAAAGCTTAATCCGTAATATATTAAAAGCCGATAACAAACCCGCAGTAGTTCTACTTTTCTCCGTTTTCAGAAACGGCTTATGGAATCTTCAAAGTAAATACATTCCACTCGGTGAAAAATATAAGCTACCTATGGTCAGCATACAAAGTGCGATTGCACCTAAGATTAACAGCGGTGTTATGACGAACGACCAGTTCTTCGCAGCAGACGGACTTCACCCCACAAATCAAGGTCACAAGCTAATGGCTGACTGCATAACCTATATGTTCAAGACACTTAACAAAGCGAAAAAAGCCTCCGCTGATATTAAAATCCCAACTAAAGCACTCTTAGGCAAGGATTACGAAGGCATCCAGCTTGTTGACTCTACAACAAAGGTTAAGGGGCTAACAATCACCAAGGGAAGCTTTACCGCCGTTGACAAGAATACAGGAACCTTCTTCTCAACTGGTAAGAGTAAATTATCAAACAACTGGAAGCACGAAAGCACAGCAGCAAACAAGGCTTTTAAAATCAAAACCACCTGTAAAAATCTAATGCTTTCTTATAAGCTTAGTAACAGCAGTCTTGCGGGCAAGGCTGAGGTGTATGTCGACGGAAAGCTTGTTACAACGCTTAACAGTTACAGCTCAAGCGGCTGGAACAATGCCACGACGACTGTAATATTTAACGACACAAAGGCTAAGTCGCATACGGTTGAAATCAAGATGGCAGCAGACAGCACCGCTAAGGAGTTTACAATACTGGCTCTAGGCTACACGGCTTAAAATACGAAAAATCCCCACTTAAAAATGGGGATTTTTATATACACATTATTTATAATTTATCATGGGTGTCCTCTTATGCTCGCTTATCTTGTGATAACGTTCGATGATTTCTTTGTCTCTATCGGTCGCTGTGCCGTGTATGAGATAATCATCAATAGCCTTGTAGGTAACACCCATTTCAGCTTCGTCGGTCTGCCCGTCAAAAAGGCCTGCCGATGGGGCTTTATTTATTATACATTCTGGAGCATCTAAAAAGCGAAGGAATTCATATATTTCGGTGACGGTGAGGTCTGCTATAACGTTAAAATCATAGGCACCGTCGCCCCATTTCGTAAAATATCCCATATACCCTTCGCTGCGGTTTCCAGTCCCAGCAACCAGCCTGTTTTCGCTTCCAGCGACAGCATAGAGTGTCGTCATTCGAAGCCTTGGCGCAAGATTTATTAAAGCGGCTTCAGATAACGTTGTGATTTTTCCAAGCTCGGACACCATTTGCTCTCTGGCAGGGGTTAAATCGACTGTCCTAGTCTCAATTCCGTACTGCTTAGCAACTGTCTCGGCGTCATTTTTGTCCTCAAGATAATTACGCTTTGAATTACACGGCATAATTATCCCCACAGTGTTTTCACAGGCTTTCTTACAAAGTATACCCACAAGTGCGCTGTCCTTACCGCCGCTGTTGCCGTAGACTATACCCCCGCATTTTGCGCTCTCGAGCGTTCTCTCTATGAACTCGACACGGCTAACAAGCTCCTTTTCGTAATTCATATACTACTCCTCATACGACAGGTGTGCTTTTCGTCCTCAGAATAAGCAGAATTTCTGCTCATCAGTTCGTCAAAATCCACCTTATGCCCGTCGAAATCGGGACCATCAACACAAGCAAATTTGATTTTGCCGCCGACAGTTACACGACAGCCGCCGCACATTCCCGTGCCGTCAATCAT
>JAVBPL010000155.1:0-5014 GCA_031549645.1 Ruminiclostridium sp.
ATCGCTCAAATGTGTCATTTTATCAGTTTCAATTGTTTGCTCATTCGGAGCTTTTTCACCGCCATTTGCATCATAAGTCAGCGTAAACTTTTTACGCTCCCATATCGGGAATACCGAAAATGACTCATGTGGGTAAAAGCCCTCATCTGGGACATAATCGGGTTTTGTTTTAAAACGTGTTTTACCCCAGCCGAATATATAACCCTCTCTTTCATATGTATCAGAAATTATATTTGCTTTAACATCATGTGTTGTTTTTTGTTTTATAGGCTTCTCGCCAATTAGTTCTAATTCATAAGTAAGAACATATTCATTAGGCTTCCATGCTGGATATAGATCAAGTATTTTATCGACCTTGTATATATCGCCATATTTGTAATCAACCTTATTACTGTCTTTTTGAGTAGACCAACCGATAAATTTATAGCCCTTTTTTTCTTCTTTTATATTACAAATTACAATCGATTGAACGAAAGGTTTTCTTTGTATAAAAGGGTCGCTTGTGTGATACTCGATATAATTTTCATTAAAAGGTATATGGGTAGCGATTATTATATTAAAATAGAATGAATGATTGTCTGTTTTTATAGTAATATGTGAGCTTCCTGTCTTTACCGCTTTCATAATTACTGTGTTACGCGCCTTGGAAAAACTTATTTGATTGCCTGAAATATTATGTAGCTTAATAAATTCACTTCCCATTTCGCAATTCCAATACGGACCGTTGTATGTAGCATTTGTAGGTTCTGTTCCAACTGTTAATGTAATAATCTCATTTGGCAGCAGATGGATAAATTCACCTTTTGTTATTTCTCTCCCATCTTTATAAATTATTAATTTTTGAAGTGGTATTAAGTTGGGGTCCTGTGGTGGCTTAAATCTCTCATTTAGTACCCTACACATATCCGCCCATGCATTAAAATATACTTTTGAATAGTATGGCTCCATTTTTTACCTCTTTCTTTTCGTTTTGTTATTTTTGATTATTGAGTGCTAAATCAATCATAGTATATAGAAAACGAAAAAAACGAAAGAATTAACTTTTTACAACAAAACCACCGACATTTAAAGTCGGCGGTTTATTATTATAATTAATATTATTTTTTCTTTTTCCTGCTGAAAATAATCACACCTGCGGCAATTGCAATAGCTGCTACCCCAACTATAGCCGCCAGTAAAGCTGCGCTGTTCTGATTTTCAGGGAGCTCATTATCATCATCAGTCGGTGTGGTCACCGAAACAGTATCAGGCACCTCGGTGTCAGGTGTTAATGTTTCCACAGCGAGGGTTGTTTCTTCAGTTACTGCCATATTTTCCGTAAATCTCCAGCTATCAATCTTAAAAAGCTCCTCCTCTGTGTTATCCTTATTTAGGAAAACAAAGTACACATTATGCAGACCTGTCACATTTTGAAGCTTACATTCAAGCTCTTGCCAAACACTAAGCCCCGACGGCACATACACCTCGCCGACAAGCTCACCGATTATAGTATCGAGCCTAATCTCAATTTTACCGCCGACACAACCGCTTCCCGAATTAAGCTTCACAGTTAAATTATCTGCACCCTTTTCGCCAAAATCGACCTTAGATAACGCTGTCCAGCTTCCGCTTTTCAACCCCGAAAGTATGAGATTTGGTTTATTCTGTATTTCATCAAAATTAATATATTCCGAAGTAGAAACACCTGCATTCCAAGCAAAGGTTTCAGCATCGATTGTCTGATAAGGATTAAAATCCTTTAGCTGCGAAATACCCTCCATATCGGCATTAACCTGCTCTATGCTGCCGTCCTCGCCAAAAAATATTTCATTAATATGAGTGGAGCGATATCCTCTGGTTATACCAAGTGCTTTACCTAAGGTCTGTGCATGATAAGTAATATACCACTTGTCCTTATACTGAAAAATAGCATGATGGTTGTTACCTCCCACACCGAAAAATGTTCCCGGGTTCTTTAAAATCGTCCCTACATAAGTAAACGGTCCCATAGGGTTTTCGCTCACCATATACGCTATCTCGCCCGCTGGAGGATAACCATCGGGATGCTTACCCGAAAAATTTGAGCAATAGGAATAGTAATATTTACCGTTGAATTTATGAATACCCGAGTCCTCAAAAAGTGCAGGTGCATCTATCAAAACAGCCTCACCCTCAACGCTTATCATATCATCGCTAAGCTTGATAACTCTGGCGGTTTTCGGGTGAAGAATATCTTCCTCGCTTTCCGAGGGGAGACCGCCGCCAAAATAGAGATAAGCACTTCCGTCATCATCAACCAAAACAGCAGGGTCAAAGCACCAGGTTACATCCTCAACGCCAGGAACCTTACGGCTAATAATAGGTGACCATCTCGGGTCTGTCCATGGCCCTGTCGGGCTGTCGGCTGTTATTACCCCAATATTAGATGCATCGTTTGCAAAGTAAAGGAAAAACTTATCCTTGCCGTCAATATTTTTATATGCTATTGCTGGTGCCCATGAATGTGCCGCCCACATAGCCGCACCGCTTGGACCTGCAACCTTTATCTCACCATGGTCCGTCCAGTTAACCATATCATCGGTTGAAATAACGTTGATTGTATTTATGGTGCCGTATGAATTTTCCTTTACATTTCCGCTGCCGTCATATTCGTATTTATCCCCCGTCATATATATGTAGAGACGGTCATTATACACGAGTGCATAAGGGTCGGCGCCGTATTTGTGAGATATCAGGGGATTTGAGAAACCGTCTCCATATGTGTTCCCAGACGGTGCTATTTTTGCTGGCGTTTTTCCGTATGCTTCCATTACTCCTCCAGATTCCGCAGAGCTCGATATTATGCTTAGCATCAGAGCTAAAAGCACTGCTGTGAACTTATATATTTTTTTCATATTAAGCGACATTCTCCTTACTATCTTAAAGCCGAATATATTACATTAATGATATTATTAAGCGAGCTTTTCGTCGGCGGGTTCCATTCCCCTGTAAAAATTGCGGCGGAAAGGTGATAAGCAGGGTCACAAATCATTTTACTGCCCGCCCAGCCGCCATGCTCGAGTGATACTCCAGAACGTAGAATACCAGCATCATCTTTTTTCTTTCCGCGTAAATTCCAACCCAACCCCCAGCTATCCCAAACCGAGTTTAAGTCAAAATTATGATTCTCCGACATTTCACGTATGCTTGCAGGACTTAGAAAATATTTTCCATCATATTCGCCATTCGCCAGAACCATATCACAAAAACGGCAAAGGTCACTGACCGTAGTTTTAAGTCCGTTTTGCGCAGCGGTATTATTCATGCAGCTCGGCGAATTTATCCATGGGTATCCCGTTGTACCTTCACCTCTACCGATAACGTTATCATATTTACTTTCGGGAACTATAAAGTGGCTGTTCATCATACCAAGCGGTTCAAAAAGCACCTCCAGTGCATAATCATCTATACCCTTCCCCGTAACTGCTGTTATAATATCACCAAGCAGGTTAAACGCTGTCATTCCGTAAGACATCATTTCGTGAGGAGCCTTATTTGTTTTGAATTTTTCGAGTAAATAATGGTCAACGTCTTCCCTTCGACAATCTTCAGACAACCCCATTTTTTCCTTTACTTTTTTATGAAATTCGTCCCATTCTTCGTCAGGTGCTTCGTCATCGGGACTTTTGAGCCCTAGCTCCTTTTCGATATATTCGCCACGAAACTTAAAAAAATCATCGTCGATAATTCCGCTTGTATGGGTTAAAAGATGCCATACCAAAATGCCCTCTTTATCCTTACCGAGCCACGGCAGATAGCTGTACACTGAATCTGTTACATCAAGCAGCCCATCTTCCTGAAGCTTCAGTATAAGAACGGCGGTTATGGGCTTCGTGCATGAAAACACAGGTGTAATACTTTCCTGTGTTAGGGCGACAGCCTTAGTGTTCGTCCCAGCCGAATATTCATAAATGGGCATTCCATATCTATGCGCTCTAACTATAATAAACTGCTTATTTTTTTCTTCAATAAGGCGATCGATTAACTTATCAAGAACCGCAAAGCGACTTCCGTTGACACGCAGCTCCTCTAGTTCAAAAGATGAAATTGGCATGTATACCTCCATATCAGCTTGATAAAAAGCGACTTTTTCCTATTATAATTATAAATGAAACGGAAAATTAAGTCAATGACAATTATTAATAAATAACTGTGATATTTTTTAGGCAATATCCACTTAAATAAAAAACAAAAATACTGCTAATTGTAATAATTAACAGTATTTATATAGATAATATTTCAATTTTTATTAAGCTTCAATATCAACATCAGTCTCGTAAAGCGGATTGATGCCAGTCGCACCAATCATATCCCGACCACGAACCATATATTTATCTCTTTGCTCCATTACCAGTGCATCAATTCTTTTCTTTACATCACGGGGTCTCTTTATTGACTTGAGCTGTTTTTTTGGTGTATCGGAGTCGGCGCAGGTTAAATTAATCGTACCGCAGCCCACAATACGCTGACCAAGCGGAAACTTCATATCCTTATCAAGCACTCTATATAGTTCAACCTCGTCCTCTTTAAGAGACAAAAAGCCTACTCGTGTAATCAGCTTAGTGTCCGTAAGTATATACAAAGTAAACGAAATCGGAAGCCCGCAAATACACTTGCGCCCCGCCCAGTGAATTTCACTGTCATACATTTTACTAAGCTTGTCTAGGTTCATAATCTTTCCCACTTTCATTATTTTTTTGGTCTGCCTGACTGGGGTTTAGTACGAACGCCCGCAGGGTGTTCGTACGAGGAACAACAGCAATCTTCGGAGTCGGAACCAAAATTCGAGTATTATGTATTTGGCCTGCCTGACTGGGGTTTAGTACGAACGCTCGCAGGGTGTTCGTACGAGGAACAACAGCAATCTTCGGAGTCGGAGCCAAAATTCGAGTATTATGTATTTGGCCTGCCTGACTGGGGTTTAGTACGAACGCTCGCAGAGTGTTCGTACGAGGAACAACAGCAATCTTCGGAGTCGGAGCCAAAATTCGAGTAT
>JAVBPL010000001.1:0-48038 GCA_031549645.1 Ruminiclostridium sp.
AATATTCTTTGTAAGATTTACCTCGAAGATTGAAATTGCATCAGCGGTAAGTGTGTCAAGATAGGAATGTTCTTGTAAATACCGCTGCTCGATTTCCTTAATCGGCGTAATATTTCTCGACACGCCGATTGCCTTATACGGTACACCCTTTTCGTTTAAAATATTCGAAAAGGTGAGTAAATACCACTGTATTTCGCCAGTATTAGTGAGCAGCATAATCTCACGTTCAATTATCCGAACACCATCATCAAGCATCTTAAACAGATTAATAACATCATTTACCGAGTCCTTATGTACAAGCCCCGATTTCACAAAATTTTCGGGAACATTATGCGTAACATCTGGTATATTGAACTCGAATTTGCTGGCTGTCTCACGGGTCAAGGTCTTTTCCATCGGGTCGTATTCCCAAATCCCGCAATTGGTGTACGGGAGCGCAACCCTAAACCTCTGTGAGCTGATTTTAAGCTCCATTTCCGCCTTTTTTAAATCGGTAACATCTACGCTGGTGCTGGTGTAACCGATATGGTTACCCTTAGCATCGAAAAGCTTTGAAATATTTACTTGCAGATAATAACCGTTAGCTTCATCTATATAAGTAATAGCCGAGCCCCTGTTCATTCTTTTTATGCAGCATTCCTCGGTGTTACAGTTTTTTGTGTTTAAGATACTGCACTGGTTACCTATAATCTGCTCAGAGTTACAATTAAAAATCCTTCCGCAGGCGGTATTTGCGAACACAATCTGCATATCAAGATTACATATAAATATGGCATTAGGCAAGGAATTTAATATAGACTCATAATGTTTTATTATATCATCAGTTATGCCATTATTTAATTTATATAAATTTTCGTCCGTCATATTATGCCCTATACCTTTCTAGGTCTATAAACTCATATTTATAATATAGCACAATCTTTGGAATAAATCAACTATTACCTATTGACAATTAAAAAAATGGTGTTATAATATATTTAGCACTCTCGGTGTGCGAGTGCCAATTTATAAAAACATAAAAGAAAGGAACTGATTACATGGCAAGCAAAAAGCAGTTTAAAGCTGAATCCAAGCGCCTGCTTGAAATGATGATTAACTCCATTTATACTCACAAGGAGATTTTCCTCCGTGAGCTGATTTCAAACGCAAGCGATGCAATGGACAAGCTTTATTTCAAGACAATTACCGAAAACAATGAGGTCGGAATGTCAAGAAGCGATTTCGAGGTAAAAATCGCTCTCGACAAAAACGCTCGCACTATCATTATCACCGACAACGGAATAGGAATGACTAAGGATGAGCTCGAAAATAACCTCGGCATAATCGCAAAGAGCGGCTCCTTGCAGTTCAAGCAGGACAATGCCGATGCTATTAAGGAAAAGGGCGAGGAGGACTTAACTGTTATCGGTCAGTTTGGTGTGGGCTTCTACTCCGCATTCATGGTGGCATCAAAGGTAGTGGTTAAAACCCGCGCTTATGGAAGCTCGGAGGCTTTCGAATGGAAATCTGAGGGCGTTGACGGATACACCATCGAGGATAGTGATTATCCCGTAAATGGTACAGAAATCACACTCTATATTAAAGAAAACGTTACTGGCGAGGACGGCGAAAACGAGGAAAGCTACGAGGATTACCTCGCTGAATATAAGATTAAGAACCTGATTAAAAAATATTCCGATTACATTCGTTATCCTATCAAGATGGAATGTACCAAGAGCGTTCCTAAGGAAAAAAGCGGTGACGAAAGTGATGAGGCTCCCGAATATGTCGAGGTTAAAGAGGTTGAAACACTCAATAGTATGATACCCCTTTGGAAGAAGAACAAAACCGAGCTCACCGACGAGGATTACAACACCTTTTATAAGGACAAGTTTCACGATTACACCGACCCAATTGCGCACATTCACTCTAAAACCGAGGGTAATGCGACTTACAGCGCATTAATGTTTATTCCTAAAAAGCCGCCGTACGACTTCTACTCGAAGGACTACGAAAAGGGGCTACAGCTCTATTCAAGCGGTGTTATGATTATGGACAAGTGCTCTGATTTACTCCCTGACTATTTCAGCTTTGTGAAAGGTCTCGTAGACAGCGAGGATTTATCACTAAATATTTCGAGAGAAATGCTTCAGCATGACCGCCAGCTTAAGCTGATTGAGCGCAGCATTGAACGCAGTATCAAGAACGAGCTTAAGAAAATCTTAAATAACGACCGCGACAAGTACGTTGAATTCTGGGAAGCTTTCGGCACACAGATTAAGTTCGGAGTTTATAACGGCTTCGGTGCAAATAAGGATACCCTTAAGGACCTCTTGATGTTCTATTCATCAACCGAGGAAAAGCTTACCACCCTCGACGAATATGTAACCCGTATGAAGGAAAGCCAGACGCAGATTTTCTTCGCAAGCGGCGAAAGCATTACAAGAATAAATTCACTTCCGCAGGTTGAAGCAGTTAAGGATAAGGGCTTCGAAATACTCTACCTCACTGAAAACGTGGACGAATTCTGTCTCCAGATGATGATGGACTACGAGGGTAAAACCTTTAAATCCGTTCAAAGCGCCGACCTCGACATTGAAACCGAGGAGGAAAAGGACGAGATTAAGAAGAAGAATGAGGATAGCAAAGAACTTTTCGAAATCATGAAGGAAGCTCTCGGTGATAAGATAAGCGATATTAAGCTTTCACAAAAGCTCAAAACTCACCCTGTCTGCATCACAAGCAAGGGCTCAATGTCAGTCGAAATGGAGAAGGTGCTTGCAAGCATGCCGCAAGGCGGTGCGGCTCCTAAAGCCGAAAAGGTGCTGGAAATAAACGCCAACCACCCAATTTACGAAAAGCTTGGCTTCCTCCACGACAACGACAAGGACCTGCTTAAAATCTACGCAGAAATTCTATACGAGCAGGCACTCCTGATTGAGGGAGTAAGCCTCGAAAATCCTGCCGAGTTTGTAAACAAAATCTCGGAAATTATGACGAAATAAAAGTAAATAAAAAATGTAAGGGGCTGGAAATCCAGCCCCTATTTATTATCCTATTATCCCGAGTATTTGATTTTGTTCTAAATTGCCGACAATTGTATCGGTCACCATGCCGTTTTTGATTAAGAGCATGGTAGGTACTGCACGAATTTTATATTTTTGCACAAGCTCAGGAGCATCATTTACATCGACCGTCCCGACCTTTATTCTTCCCTGCAAGGCTCCGCTCATTTTATTTGCTGTTTTTACAGAAAGGCTTGCATAGCTGCTGTTGTCCGACCAAAAGTCGAGCAGCACAGGTACCGATGAATTTTGAACCTCTTTTTCGAAATTAAGGCTGTTAATCACGACTGCTGACATATTATATGTTCTCCTTTTTAAGGTAATATTGGGCATCTTAATTTATATTAATATTGCCTCAAAAAGAAGTTTTATGCAAATCTTAAGCAGTAAAAAATTAAATCGGGCAGCTTGAGCAGTGCTCCTCAATTACCCCAACAATCGGTGTCGGATCTACTCCCTGACGAGAGTAATAATCAGAAATTGCCATTTTAATCGCCTGCTCCGCTAAAACCGAGCAGTGAATTTTCGCTGGCGGTAAACCATCTAGCGCCTCGACAACTGCCTTGTTTGTAAGCTTAAGTGCTTCATCTATCGCCTTGCCCTTTATCATTTCGGTGGCTATCGACGAGGTTGCGATTGCCGCTCCGCAGCCGAAGGTCTTGAACTTTACGTCCTCGATTACGCCGCTGTTTACCTTGATGTACATTTTCATTATATCGCCGCATTTTGCGTTGCCGACTTCACCTACGCCGTCAGCGCCTATAAGCTCACCGACATTTCTCGGATTTGCAAAATGATCCATTACCTTTTCAGAATATAACATAATTTTTGTCCTTCCTTTACACTATTTTAAACGTTTCACCCTTTTGAATATGCTCCCAAAGCGGTGACATACTCCTGAGCTTATTTATAACCTCGGGAATAACCTCAAGAAGATAATCAATTTCCTCCTCGGTGGTGTATTCCGACATGGAAATTCTAAGTGAGCCGTGTGCTACCTCATGCGGCAAGCCGATAGCAAGCAGCACATGAGACGGGTCAAGCGAGCCCGAGGTGCAAGCAGAGCCGCTGCTTGCCGCTATCCCCCTTAAGTCTAGCTGAAGAAGCAATGCCTCTCCCTCAACCCCCTCGAACGAGAAGTTAAGATTTCCCGTTAGCCTGTTCTCCTCGTCGCCGTTCAGATGAACACGGTCTATTTTCATTACACTATCGATAATTTTATTTTTAAGATAAGTCAGCTTCTCTTTTTTACTGTCTATTCCCTTTACTGCATCTTCAAGTGCCTGTGCAAGTCCAACAATTCCCGCGACATTCTCGGTGCCGGCACGGAGTCCTCTTTCCTGCGCTCCGCCCTCGATATAAGAACCTAAGCGTATTTTTTTATTTATATATAGCACCCCGACACCCTTTTGCGCATGAATTTTATGTCCTGACAGGCTTAGCATATCTATATTTTGTTCCTTGACATTAATCTGTACATTTCCGATAGCCTGTACTGCATCGGTGTGGAAATAAATGCCCTTCTGACTACAAATCGCACCAATTTCGGAAATCGGTTGAATGGTGCCTATTTCGTTATTTGCGTACATAATTGTGACAAGCCCTGTGTCGGGTCTAATCGCTTTCTCAAAGTCACGGATTTTAACCACGCCGTTCGAGTTTACCGGTAAATACGTCACCTCAAAGCCCTTTTTTTCAAGGCTTTCCAGCACATGAAGCACCGCATGATGCTCAAAGGCTGTCGAGATTATATGCTTCTTTCCCGCTTTTGCCATAAGCTCAGCTGCACCCTTAATAGCCCAGTTGTCGCTCTCACTGCCGCCGCTTGTGAAGAAGATTTCACCATGCTCACAGCCGAGAAGCTTTGCAATTTTTGCCCTTGCATTGACTATCGCAATTGCACTCTCACGTCCAAGGGAGTAAATTGACGAGGCGTTTCCATAGCAGTCGGTGAGATAAGGCATCATTGCGTTTAAAACGTTATCGCTTATTTTTGTAGTTGCTGCATTATCTAAGTAAATCATTTTTTTGTTCATATCCATTTTGGTACCTCTGAAATAAATTAAAATACACTAATTTCGTCCACATTTGTATTATATACCTTTTTGGTATAAATATCAAGACCTTTTTTGACAAAATTTTTTCAGTCCATTTAAAGCTTTTCTGACTGTGCGGCTTTTACCCATTTATTAGGTATTTCTAAAAATACACTCTTGTTATCAATTTCAAATCCTATGCTTTCATAAAATCCGGCGATATGATTTTCAGTTTGCACCAGCCAGCTTGAATCGGGATAACGCTCGAGGCATCGTCTTACCAGCTCCTTCCCTATTCCTTGCCCCTGGTACTCTGGAGCGACTAATAGGTCAAAAATCACCGACCTGAACATCAAATCGCTGAGAACCCTTACCGCTCCGATTAATTTTTCATTTTCCCATGCAGAAATCACTAAACTCGAATTAATAAATGGCTTATTAAAATTACGCAGGATTTCAGGCTCGGGTTCTCCGCTAGACCAACCCACCGCTTCGAAAAGATAATGCAGCTGCTCTACTGGCAAATCCTTTTTTTCATCGTTGTAAACTATTTCCATTGATAAATTCTCCTGTTTATTTAAAATTGATTATACATATTTAAAGCTTCGAATGGAACAATAAGCTTTAATAAATATATTGGGGGCTATTATTATGAACAAAAAATATAAGGCACCGCCTAAAACTAGCGATAGAAAAGAAAAACCGATACCTGAAAAAATCTATCCTGTCATCGATACCGACCTTGCGAGAGACAATGTTGAAAATCATTTGACGGCGGCGGATTTACAAGACCTGCAATGACCAAGTTACACAGCGCATACGGTTTATAACCATTTTAAGCTCATTTTCACGAGGCAGATCCATAAAGCGGCTCATAGCGGTGAAATAGCCTGTGTCTATAAAATTAAAGCCCTCGCTGTTTATCTTTGAATACAACTCTCTAATACGATTTTCAGTATCAATCTCGTGATTGTATGAGTTTTTCGTAAGCCCACGCATTGCCAAAGCTAGAATTTCGAGCTCATCATTTTCATCAGCATTTCGTTCGAGATATCTTAACATAAAGGCTAAGGTGTTAATTTGCGCTGGGGTTGTGATGTCGTGCAGGGCGCGAATATCAATGCGTTCATCACCGATAATAATAAATCCTGTGTCAGAGATTTCAAGCCGCTCACTGCCCATGCCCATAGGATATGAAGAAAAATTATCACTGTGTAAAATACGGTTAACTCTCCACTCAGCAGACGGCGGAGGTTCAGAGGTTATGGGAGCCAGTGGCTGTGCCAATACAGTTGTGTCGCTGATAATAAAATCATCCATTAAGTAAACCTTATCGGCGACAGCAAGATATTCACTGCTTCCGCCAATAACCAGAATGGTGGAAATGCCGTTTTGGTTAAGCTCCCTAACCCTATCAGTAAAGGGCATAATCGGTTTCTTTTTTATAAGCTCCTTCATTGCAGCGTCTCGTATCATAAAATTTGTTGCGCTCCTGTCCTCGTCAATAAGGAGAAGCTTAGAGCCGCAGTCGATAGCCTCCATTATGTTTGCTGCCTGTGAGGTTGAGCCTGAGGCGTGTGCGGTGGAAAAATCAAAAGCATCACCGTTCGGTATCCATTTAATAAACGGCGAAATATTGAGAGAAGAAACCGCTCTCCCATCTTCTGCCGTTATGGTCACTGCGGTATCATCAGTTATGCAAAGCTCACGTCCATCACCCATGATGTGATTATAAATCCCTGCCGAAATTGCATTAAGCACCGTGGATTTACCTGAATATCCTCCACCCGTGATGACCGTAACACCACGCTTTATCCCCATACCCGATACACCTGCGATTGTGATTAAATCCTCGGGGGTGCTTATAAAAGGGAGGGCATTTTTCATCGGTTTGTTTGTACCGTTTTCACGGGCTAATATGCTTCCGTTAGCGATAAAGGCACAGTAGCTTTCCTCACGGAGAAATCGCCTTATTTCGTTTTGTTTTCTTTCGAGCATAAGTGTTTCATGAAGTAAGGTATGATTAAGCTCGGTAATGAACCGTTCAGTTAAATCTGGCAAGTCAGAGCAAAGCATTTTCTTAGCTCGCTTCAATTTGCCGTGCGGAAGTTGGATTTCCATTCGAATACATAAGCACATAATATCGGGTTCCGGCTTGGCGAACGGATAATCGTAAATCATCGCACCTCGCCCGTTTGTATAATCCTTAACTGGGCACAGCTTAAAATAAGCCGAATTTCGGATTAGTATCTCGCTCTGGGGTTCGTAAATAATGAATTTTCCGTTATCGCTGTCAGGACGTGCCTTGTTTTGATACTCGCTATTGATGATGTCGAAATAGGGCTTAATCTGCCGCAGGCAAAAATCGGCGGCTGCTGGTGTATAATCGGAGATTTTAAGACTGTCGCTGGGAATAGCAATAGTCACAGTTGGGCGGTCTAAAGCCGTTCTTGATGTTCGTTCAAGTATAAACGAAACATCGTCTTCCCAAAACACGGGTTCTCTCCGAACTCCCGTATGCTCGCTAGCTGGCTTACCATTTGGCTTCAGATGAATTACTCCACATTCGCCGTCATAGATTTCCTTCTGAACAGGAAAGCCATCCTCGGTGACTGTGTATCGGAAGGTAGTGGTATTGCTGTCGGTGATTTGGTTAAAATAGTATAAAAGTCTTTTCAAATTAACTCGCCTTTCCTCGCGGCAAAACGAAAACGCCCCTGATAAAATCAGCGGCGCAAAGACTTAAAATTATAATAAATTTTAAGCAGACAAAATGATTTTATCATACGGTACAGTTATTAACGTTTTCATTTTGTCCACCTCTTTTCATAAATTAAAATTGTGTAAATAGAGTATAGCATAAGTTTTCGTAAAAAGCAAGAAGAATTTATATTGCTTTGCAGCTTATAATATGTTACAATTATGATATAATTTTTGCCGATAGGAGGGGCTAATTATGGCTTTGGAAAACAAACTCGGCATCATAAATTCGGCAGAGCTTGCCCGTGCTGAAGAAAAAATAAGCAAGAAAAAAGCTCTCGAACTATTTGAACAAGGCTCACTGGATAAATTTGAGGTTGGTACTTTCGAGGGACTTTCAAAGATACACAGATATCTGTTTGACGAAATTTACGATTTCGCAGGTCAGCTGCGGACGGTGAACATTGCCAAAGGAAGTTTTCGCTTTGCCCCTGTGATGTATCTAACGGCGGCTCTCGAAGGCATTGATAAAATGCCACAATCCACTTACGACGAAATAATTGAAAAATATATCGAGATGAATGTTGCCCACCCGTTTAGAGAGGGTAACGGCCGAAGCATGAGGATTTGGCTTGATGTTATCCTTAAAGAAAAACTACGCCGAGTAATTGATTGGAGCAAGATCGATAAAAACGATTATCTTCTCGCTATGGAACGAAGTCCGATAAAAGATGTCGAAATCAAAACACTTCTTCGTGCGGCACTAACTGATAAAATTGATGACCGAAAAATCTATATCAAGGGCATTGACGCTAGCTACCACTATGAAGGATATAACGAGTTTAAAACAGAGGACATAAGTTACGGGGAGTAATTTGATAAAATTTTATCAGCTCTGCCCTTGTAAATTTATCCAAGATAGTGTATAATTATATAGTATTGCGGACAGGCAGTCAAAATCCGCTATCAAACATAAAGAAAGGATATAAACTATGATTAATTATTCACATGAAGTTGAACAAATGTGCGTAGTCGCTAAAGGTGCAAATCATGGTCCTGCTCCTATTCCCGAGGAGGGAAAATGGGTTAAGGCGTACCAGATTACAGATATCAGCGGCCTTACACACGGTGTGGGCTGGTGTGCACCACAGCAGGGTGCCTGCAAATTAACACTTAACGTTAAAGACGGTATTATCGAGGAAGCCTTAGTTGAAACTCTGGGCTGCTCAGGTATGACACACTCCGCCGCTATGGCTGGCGAAATTCTCCCTGGAAAAACACTACTCGAGGCACTCAATACCGACCTCGTATGCGATGCTATAAACGTAGCAATGCGTGAATTATTCTTACAAATCGTGTATGGACGTACTCAGACCGCTTTCTCCGAGGACGGCTTGCCAGTAGGCGCTGGACTTGAAGACTTAGGTAAGGGACTTCGTTCACAAATCGGAACAATTTTCTCTACCAAGAAAAAGGGTGTTCGTTACATGGAAATGGCAGAGGGCTACATCAACTCTTTAGGTCTCGACAAAAACGGCGAGGTTATCGGCTACCGTTTCGTTAAGGTAGGAAAGATGCTTGAGGACATCAGACACGGAAAGTCTCCCAACGAAGCTTACGAAGCAAATCTAGGTCAATACGGCAGATATGATGAAGCTGCCAAGAAGATTGACCCGCGTGAAGAATAAGGGGGAGGGAATATTAATGGCTAATTTTGAAGGAAAAGACAGACGCGAGAAGAAAATCAACGCTTGCCTTAAGGAATATGGTTTTGACAGCCTCGAAGCTGCCAGAGACTTATGTCTCGAAAAGGGCGTAAACGTTGAGGAAATCGTAAAAGGCGTTCAGCCTATCGCATTTGAGAATGCGGTTTGGGCATATATTTTAGGAACAGCAATTGCTTTTAAGAAGGGCATCACTAGAGCAGCTGATGCTTCAGCGGCAATCGGAATAGGTTTACAGGCTTTCTGTATCCCTGGCTCCGTTGCGGAGAATAGAGCTGTTGGTCTCGGTCATGGCAACCTCGGCAAAATGCTTCTCGAAGAAGACACCACCTGCTTCTGCTTCCTCGCAGGACACGAGAGCTTTGCAGCAGCAGAAGGCGCAATCGGTATCGCAAGAACCGCAAACAAGGCTAGAACCAAGCCCCTCCGAGTTATATTAAACGGTCTCGGTAAGGACGCCGCTTATATAATCTCAAGAATTAACGGCTTCACTTATGTTGAAACAAATTATGATATTTCAAACGACGAGCTTAAGGTTGTTCGCGAGGTTGCTTTCTCAGACGGCGACAAGGCTAAGGTTCGTTGCTACGGCTGTAACGACGTAACCGAGGGCGTTGCCATAATGAGAAAAGAGAGCGTTGAGGTTAGCATCACAGGTAACTCCACTAACCCCACCCGCTTTCAGCACCCCGTTGCTGGCACATATAAGAAGTGGGCAATCGAAAACGACAAGAAGTACTTCTCAGTTGCAAGCGGCGGCGGTACAGGACGCACACTTCACCCCGACAATGTTGCAGCAGGACCTGCCTCCTACGGTCTCACCGATACAATGGGCAGAATGCACGGCGATGCTCAGTTCGCAGGTTCAAGCTCAGTTCCCGCTCACGTTGAGATGATGGGACTTATCGGTATGGGTAACAACCCAATGGTTGGTGCTACTGTTGCTTGTGCTGTTGCGGTTGAGGAAAGTAGTAAGTAGTAATAAGGCGTAGTTAAAGGCAATTAGGTGTGGTTAAAAGCGGATAGTTGTAGATTACTCCTACATTAATCCTACACCACTCCTACAGCCGCACTCCTACATATAAAGTATCATAATAACCATCTCGTAATATTAAGGGTTGTTTTTTTCAACCTAAATATTTCGAGGTGGTTTATTTTTTCGTGCGATTATTGCAATTGTTTAAAAAGATAATGTAAAATAAATTAACAAATGTATTGTATTTGTATGGTGTATGTGTTATAATATAAATATAAAAGGAGTTGATTAATTATGCCAAAAACATCAGTAATAAATATTAGAACAGACAGCGAAACGAAAAAAGCGATAGAGGATTTATACTCGGCTTTCGGAATAACCGTATCGGATGCGGTCAATATCTTCTTTAAAAAATCACTTATGCAGAACGGATTGCCTTTTTCAATGGAAATTCCACGTTTTAATGCTGACACCTTAGCTGCTATAGCAGAGGTTCGAGAGATGAAAAAAAATCCGGAATTGTATAAGAGTTTTGACAGCGTGGAAGCTCTTTTTGAGGAGTTGAATGCCGATGACGATGAAGTATAAAATCGAAAGAACCACCAGATTTAAGCGAGATTATAAGTTAATTATCAAGCGCAATTATGATATCAAGCTATTAGAAGAAGTTGTTGTCATATTGGCAAAAGGCGATTCATTACCAGAAAAATATAAAGACCACGCTTTAAAAGGTGAGTATAAGGGTTTAAGAGAGTGTCATATTCTACCCGACTGGCTGCTGGTATATGAAATAGACGATGACAAGTTGTATTTATATTTGACCCGAACTGGTACACATTCGGATTTATTGGAGTAAATTCAAAACATAATAAAGTGCAGATAAGCGTGATTAAGCGAAGCTTACTCCTACACCACTCCTACATCTCAAGACGTAAAGCCGCATTATAAAAGGGTTTTCTGTTGCGGTTGAACAGGCTGGTAAGTAAGTTATAATTTAGTATCTTGTACAAGGCTATAATTAGATGGCACCTAATTTTAGCCTTAGTTTTTTAGAAGTAAATAGGTGTTCATTAACATTAATAACAAATTGTAAAGTTTATATGTCTTTTTATATAATAGTTGCCCTATAATCCTTTTTATGCTATACTGTAATCATAATAATGATATGTAGGAGGCATTTATGAAAAACACAGTAAATAAACGGAACAATAAAGTAGTAAAAATAAGCTTGATGTTGATATTTTCATTAATCTTTTCAATAATATCAGAAGCGGCAAGCACCAGATTATTGACACTTACCAACATTGATTGTGACAATGGCGCTGAAAGCCCTATTTACTTTGTCAAGGCTTTAGACAATGTGGATTACAGTAAAGCTGTTAAAATAGAAGCAACTGTAACCGTTACTGGCAGTTATGCAAACGGAACAATCGGTGCAGACACCTTTGATAAAAAGGGCAATCAAGTTTGGACACAAGGGGATTGGGAAATAAGCTCAGCTGGTAAATTTGTTTGTACACTTGATAACCTCAACGGCGTGGCTCCACGTTTAAACCCAAACAATTCAAAGGATAAAAACCTTTATGTAGCAGAAATACAATTTTGGTGGGTTAATGATGGCAAGATTGATTTGCAAAATATAAAGCTTTATGATAAAAATGGGAAAGTTATACAAAACAACAGTCAAACAACAGCGATGACAGCAGCAACAAAAAAAGACATTTCATCGTGTGTAATCTCAGTCGTTAAAACAAAAACCTATACGGGTTCGAAAATAAAGCCTTCTGCTTTAATAAAAGATGGCTCTAAGACGCTCGTAAAAGGAACCGATTATACTCTCAGCTACAAAAACAATCTACAACCTGGAAAAGCGACAGTAGTCGTTAAAGGTAAGGGAAACTACTCAGGTACAGTAAATAAAACCTTTACTATCACACCGAGGGCACCGACAGGTATTACTATAAACAGTAATGCGAGCGGTCAACTGGTAATTTATTTTGATGGCGACGATGACGATAAGTCGGGTTACGAAATTTACACATCGTTGTCCAAGGATGGCACATATACCTTAAACGGCACTACAACAAGCAATCAATATACCACCATAAATTTGAAAGCTGGTACTAAATATTACGTTAAGGTACGTGCTTATTACGAGAACGCCGACAGTAAGCTTTATTACAGCAGTTATTCCATTATATACAGCAGAACAACCGAGAAAGCATCTTCAAGTTCTAAATCTAGCACAACTTCTAATAGTACAGATACATCAAAAACAACAGAAAAGAAAACCTACACAAGCAAGGACAAAAGATTTACAACAGATGTTGGATATGCTGATATTTACTTAAACGGCGAACAATTAAGAGGACAGGTTCTATTTGATATTTTTTCATGGGGTTCTGACCATTATGATAACTTTATAATCAAAGATTTTAGTGGCAATTATAAGATATCATTTCGCTGGAATAAAGATTATCTTATAAGCGGCAGTAAATATAACTACGCAGATTTTTCCGCAAAAAAGAACGGGGAATATGCCACAATCTGGGGAGTACGCACGCCTAGCAGCTACACATACGATAATATTCAAACAGTAAGCTATATGGGAGGAAAATACTTTACTGACTTATGGGTAAATATTGAAGGCTTTGACAAGGACGGTGTAACAACAGCCACGTTCTATATTGAGACAAATGACGGCAATGGCGGCACAACTACCTTTGAAGGCTTTTTTGCAGTAAAATTTCAAGCACCTATTGAAAAAGACACATCTACATCAAATACCAGTGATACATCGCAGTCTTCCTCTAATTCAAGTTCAACCTCAACTGGTTCATCAACAAACGTTCCTATAATTAGGCAAACCTGTGGTACATGCCACGGCAGCAAGATTTGCCAGGTTTGTTTCGGACGTGGCGGTATATCTACACCGACTTATGGAATGGGTGGTTCGGGATGGACCGTTTGTAAAGGCTGTAACGGAAGCCGCAGGTGTTGGAGTTGTAGCTGACAAATTGTCTGTTAATAATCTAAGGGCTGCGGCGAAACCTCGTTTCGCCGCAACCCCTTTATTAATCCCCTGTGCTTTCCCGTAAAATCAAGCTATGTGGCAGCATATATATTCCTCTGTCCCTCTCCTCTGCTTTCATATTTTCAATCAGCTTCTCGACAACCAGTCTGCCCTGCATAACACATGGCTGCTCAACCGTCGAAAGATGCGGTGAAAAAATATGCGCATACGAAATATTGTCAAATCCGAAGAATAATACATCTTTACCAATTGTAAAACCAAGCTCATTAGCTGCGTTCATTGCACCGAAGGACAAGGTATCCGAAATCGAAAATATTGCCTCAGGAGGTTCAGCAAGCTGCATAAGCTTTGTACAGCCCGCAACACCCGACTCATAATCATAATCGCCGTAGTAAACATAATCCTTATTAATCTCGATGCCATGTTCCTTTAGCGCCTCGAAATAGCCCTTTTCTCTGTCTATTGAGGACTGTGAGCGCACCTCTGTCGTAATCAATCCGATTTTTTTACGTCCCTTGCCGATAAGATAATTTACAGCATCTTTAGCAGCCTTCACGTTATCTATTGTTACCGTCAGTGCCTTACAATCATCGAGACGTTCAAGACACATGGCTATATTGTAGCTTTCGGCAAGCTCGGATATTACCTTCGCATCAAGCTTTGGACCCAGTATTACCGCGCCATCTACCGAACGTGAGAATAGCATACCAAGCAAATGCATTTCGTGCTCCGGATCGTCATGAGTTGTCGCAATCAGAACATCGTAGCCCTGAGTAAACGCCGCCTGCTCCATTCCCATTATCACATCGGAATAGAAGCCGTGCTTCATGGAAGCAATTATTGCGAGTATACGTCTAGTTTCGCTCATTCGAAGGTCACGCCCCAAAAAGTTAGGGCTGTATCCCAGCGACTTTACCGCCTTATTAACCGCCTCAATTGCGTCATCAGAGACATTTTTCTTTTTATTAAGTACCCGAGAAACCGTAGCGACTGATACATTCGCAACTCTGGCAACATCTTTTATAGTAATACTCACTCTTGCCCTCCAATATGTATGTAATCAATTACATATTAATTATACTATAACATTAATCTTAATACAATATTGATTTTTAACAAAATATCAACCATATTTTATACTATATGACTATTAATGAGGTTATAAAGCAAAAATTCCGCCGTTATTTAAACGGCGGAAAAAATGTTTGTTGAAAATAACATGGGCTCTTGAGAAGTGTCGACGCAATGCGTCGATACGACGGTTATTAAAATGGTCGTAGACTATTTTAATAATTTACTTGCTCTTCTTAGCGATGATGATTGCACCTGTTGCAATTACTGCGAGAGCGGCAACGCCTGCAACGCCCTCAACGCCTGTTTCAGGGTTAGAAGCCTTGTTGTCAGTTGTTGATGCATTTGTGTTACCTGCTGTTGCATTATCGGTTGCAGCATCAGAACCGCCAAGTCCTGTAATTGTGAAGGTTACAGCAATCTTCTTGTCAAAAGTGATTTCGCTCTTATCAAAGCCAGGGTCTGCCTTTGTATCGCCGTATTCGTTATAAAGCTCAAGTCTTACCTTACCATTGGCTTCAACGTCGCCAAATACAACCTTGCTAGCATCAACATTTATTGTCTTTGTTGTGCCATCTTCGCTTTCGATATCAATCTTAACGTCAGAGAGCTTTAAGCTTCCTGAGTCAGCGGGCTGACCTTCAGGCTTCTTCGGTAACTCGAGAGCAGCGCCTAAGCCGTCAATGTCAACGCAGAATACCATTGCGCCTGATGCAGTTGCAGGAACCTCTTCGCCTGTTTCCTCATCCTCGTATTTAGCGGCAGCCGCTGTGTTGTCGATATAAACTGTATACGTTCCGTCTGCTGTAACATCTACTGTACCTGCGGGAAAATCAGTTGCGTTCCATACACCCCAGCCCCATGCATCATCAGTATACATTAAAAATGCCTCGTAAGCGCTAGCACTTACTGCTAATGTTGTAGCTGCAACAGAAGCAGCAACAACACCTGTTAAAATCTTTCTTAATTTCATATTTCCTCCTAAATTTTTCATAATAAGCAATTTCTATAACTTGCCTATTTATCATTATAATGTAAACGTTTTTATTATTCAATGCACAAAATGCATAAAAAAACGTTTATATTTTATAAACAATGCCTTAGAATATTCAGCATTTACGATAATACCTATAATAATGTCTCTTATATTATGTAAACTGCACAAATTTACATTGTTTTCATGCAGTTTTTGTAATCTTTGTTGAAATTAATTGTAACGGGTTACGAATTTACGAATTACGAATTGCGAAGTACGAAGTACAAAGTACCTTGTTACTTTCTTTTCCTAAACACTACCGCTGTACCAAGAGCTATGATTGCAACTGCCGCTGTTGGCATAATTCCCGCCACACCTGTTACAGGGTTGTTGCCCTTGCCTGTGTTTTGGGTTCCTTTTTCGTTGTTTTCATCGTCCTTAGTCTCTGTCTTTCCGTCAGTTCCTTCAGTATCATCGTCGTCGTCTGTTTCTTCTTCAAGTGTCTCGTCGGAGCCTAATAAAGATGCTCCGCTTGCATCAAGAAAATCTATTACGATATCACTTTCAAAGCCCCATGTTGCCGCCGCACATTGAAACCATGATTCGCCCGAAACAAAGCCAGGTTCGATGCTTACCTTCATTTCGTCGTCAAGGTCGGTGAGAAGATTTACATCACGGTCAATCCAGCCTGTTGTACCAGAATTTATCGCAATTTTTCCCATTGCCTCGCTCATTCCCGATACATCTGCACCAAACATAAATGTTATGGTAGCAATGTCCTCAGGCTTAATATCTGTGAACACCTCATTAATTGCGAGCTGCTTAAAATCTTCTCCGTCTGTTGTGAATTCATTGCTTGTTGTTGAGGTTATCGCCCCTGCACTTATTGCAGTTACTGCTGTAATTGACAGTGCTGTTACTGCCGCTAATATATTTTTTAACTTCATTTGTATAAAACCGTTCCTTTCTTGTTTACCTAATATAAATTAGTTTATAAAAAGTTTTTCCAATATCATCTGCTATATACATAAATGAAGCTGACATTTTTTTACAAATAAAAAATCCCCACATAAGTGAGGATTTTTATAAGTAAATTAATAATTAATTACTTTCTTTTTCTAGAGATAACTACTACGCCAGCTGCAACTACAGCGAGACCAGCGATACCAGCTACGCCTGCAACACCTGTGTCAGGGCTAGAACCCTTAGAAGCGTCAGTTGCTGCTGTTGTGTTACCAGCTGCGGGAGCTGCTGTTGTTGTAGCATCACCTGCATCACCTGCACCGTCGGTAGCATCAGTAGTGTCATCGTCGTCGTCATCATCAGCGTCTGCATCGTCGTCGTCTGTATCATCGTCTGCATCAGCATCGTCGTCTGTATCGTCGTCAGCGTCTGCATCGTCATCGGCATCTGCATCGTCGTCAGCGTCTGTATCGTCGTCAGCATCATCAGCAGCAGGAGCTACGTCTGCATTGATTAAAGATTTGCCATCTGCGCCAAGAATATCTAACTCAACCTTAACGCCTTCTCCACTGGACCATGCAGCGATAAAGATTTCGTAATAAGTAGCAGCAGCGAAATCAACATCATAGATATAAGTATTATTTGCATTTAACTCCGAAGCCTCAAAGCTGAATTCTGACCAACCTGTTGTGTCAGAGTTGATAACCGCATTACCAGTACCGCCGGGGATACCATCGGGGAAAATATATGCTATTGATTTGATAGCTGCCTTGTCAAGATCGGGATACATGGTTTGAATTTTAAATCCAACGTAATCATTTGCCACTGTTTCCATTTTTGTGGAATCCATTTCAATTAATGCGCTTGCTGAAACTATCATTGCTGATGCAGCGATTGCACCGGCAACAATGCCAGATAAAAGTCTTCTTAACTTCATTTTAAATTTTCCTCCATAAATGTCTTTGTTTAAGACTATAGTTTTTATAATCCTAGCTAAGTATACTATTTTTATTCGCATTTTACAATTGATAAAATGCACAATATTTATTATATCTATTTGTAAAAATGTCAATAAATAGCAGCCTTTTTCTTTTATACGAAAAGGGGACCGAAGTCCCCTTTATCGATTTATAATGATTGTAAATTAATCTATAAAGAGATTAGATTACTTTCTCTTGCGAGCTACTACTGCAGCTGCACCAGCAACGAGAGCAGGGATTACTGCTAAAGCAACGCCTGTATCAGGATTGCCGCCCTTGCCGTCTTTACCTGCGCCAGAAGCACCGTCAGAACCTGTTCCTGTAGAACCCTGTCCGTCTGTACCTTCGCCGTCTGAACCGTCGCTGCCGTCTCCGTCAACATCGCTGTCGTCGTCGTCGTCATCATCGGTATCATCATCGTCGTCATCATCTGTGTCGTCATCGTCGTCATCATCTGTGTCGTCATCATCATCAGCTTCGATGTCTGAATCGTCATCGTCATCGTCATCTGTGTCTGTGTCATCGTCAGCGTCAACTACTGCTTCGCCGTCGTCGATTGTGAGAACTGCCTTAACGATTTTACCAGAACCTGTTGTTACTGTGATGCCATCAACGAGTACATCGTAGTCAGTATCATAGAGCTTAGCAGCGTCTAAAGTAATTGTAGCACTTGTAGCACCCTTAGCGAGAACTTCCTGTCCAATAACTGTATCTCCAACCTTTGCCTTAACGATTGAAATCTCATCGTTAACGTCCTTGAGTGTTAATACAACCTTTGCAGATGTAGCAGCCTTAACAATTGCTCTTTCCTGAACCTTGAGGTTTGTGCCTGTGAAGCTGAAGTTTACAGAAGTAGCAGCATTGTCGTTTGCAGAGTTGTAAGTCCAGTTTACTGTAGGAGTAGTTAATGTAACTGTTAACACGTCAGCTGCAGTAAGGTCTGACTTGGAATCGCCGAGTACTAACTTACCGCCAGCAGGTGTCATTGTAAGTGTAATCTTCTTGTCGCCAATGTAAGTTTCTAAATCGCTGCTCTTGTCAGCAGGCGGCCAGTACATTGTTGTAGGAGCAGCATCAGTACCACCGTTCTTAGTAACAATGATGTTTGCAGTTACGTCAAACTTTGTGTACTTACCAGCTCTGAGGTTTGCATTTGTTGTGTCTGTCTTGTCCTTAGAAAGTAAAGCAAAGTCGATCTTACCGCCGTTGCCTACATCATAACCTTCAACAGAAACAGCATTAACTACTGCTGTGTAGCCTGCAGGAACGTTCTTGTTGATTTCAGTTAAATCAATATAACCTAATGAAAGTCTGTCGCCACGTGCGAATTCTAAATCAGGTGTAGAAAGTGTTCCCTTCATCTGATAAACTTTAGCGTCGTAAGCGGTGGGTGCAGTTCTCTCAACTGTAGCAGCCATAGCGCCAACAGCTAAGGTTGAAGCAGCAACAGCAGCAGCAACAACGCCGGTGAGAATTTTTCTCATCTTCATAATTGTTTGTCCTCCAAATATAATTTTTAATTTTCGGTAAAAGGCATTCGCCATTTCCACTTAGCATTATAACGTATAACCGTTTGAATTTCAATAGTCATAATTACCATAAATTTCCTAAGTAATTTGCTTTGCTTTTGGATAAACGATAATCACTAACTATTTGATTAACCATCAGGCTTTCCGTTACTCTGTTAGGACCGGAATGACTGTTTACATTTAGGTAGTCATTCAGAAAGGATAAAAATTTTCAGCTTTTTTAAATTTTTTTTAAAATAATTTCAAAACCGCATAACAAAGCCATTTTTATAGCATAAAAACTTTAAATTTTTTTGAAACTAGCTTTAAAATACTGAAAAAGCACGAAAAATCATCATCTCTTTATATATATAATGGTATATACTATATAAGGACAGATTTTAAGAAAAAACCCTTTTGTGCATTTTAACGGAATATTTTGTAAAATTTATTTGAGGTTGAAATAAATTTTACAATGTGATATACTTTTTTCATAAAGAGATGAAAGGAAGCTTAAAATTATATGACTAAAGGTAAGTTTATAGTGTTTGAGGGGCTTGACGGCAGCGGCAAAACCACTCAGCTCGAAATGCTTTATAAAAAAATTAAATCGATTTGCAAAGAAAGAGAATGTATAACCACTAAGGAACCGAGCGACGATATGCTAGGAAGACTATGTCGTGAAATCGGCAGCGGCAAAATCTCTATGCTCCCCGAAACTGCGGCATTATTATATGCCGCCGACAGAATAGAGCATATCGACAAGGTTCTCCTCCCAAAGCTAGAGTCTGGCTGTCATATAATCTGCGACCGCTATTATCTTTCTAATATCGCATATCAATCGGTGAAAACAGATTTTTATAACATACTCTCATATAATAAAGCCGCTATGGAGAAACTGCGTCCCGATATAACCATTTACGTCGATGTTCCCCCCGAAGCCTGCCAAAAACGCAGAACCTCGAGAGGAACAACCACCGATATATACGAAACGCTGGATTATGCGAAAAAGATACATAAGCAGTATCTTCTAGCCATTGATAGACTGAAAGAAACCGAGAATATACTTATCATAAACGGTGACAGAAGCCCCGATGAGGTCGCCGCTGATATATGGAGCAGATTAGAAAGCGAATTTTTCACGAAAGAGGATTTATTCTAAATCTGCTTTCCGTTATAAACTAAATAATTATAAACCATTCTTAATGCCTCAGCCTTGGTGAGGGTTGCTTTGGGCTTAATATTCCCGTCACTGTTAGCATTAACGATGCCAAATGATTTTGCGAAAGTGAAATAGCCTGCATACTTATTCGTTTTTGAAACGTCTTTGAAGGGAGCACTAAATACACCGAGCTCCGCAAATTTTTTGCCGCCGAGACCTGTAATCATACATTTTACTGCATCTTGGAGCGAAATCTTGTCAGCATAAGTTTTATTCAAAGTGGGCATATAAAAGCCTTTCAGGTACAAGGGGTAAAAATCTCTGTTATCAGTCGAAATCGTATTGACAAGATTAATAAATTCAGCTTCGGTAATAGCTTTATCAGGATTTAGTTTGCCATTATCGGTGCTAAGCGAAATACCGTTTTTGTAAAGCTTTTCTGCTATTTCCTTAATTTCGTGCTTTTCCAAATCTGTGTAGCCGTTATTTGAGGTTGTAAGCGTATAATAATTTGAAAGCTTACCCGTAAATGCATCGAGCTGGAAGCTCTTCATTTCGTAGAGGAGAGCTGTTTTTACTGTTCTTGTGTTATTCTTATACTCATATTTTGTGTAGTAGGTTAAGGCTAGTTCCTGTGCTGCATACAGCTTCTTAAGTGCCTGCTTTTCTGTAAGCATACCAGTTATAGTGGGAAAATCAACCTTCGAATAATTGATATTATACTGGTTCACCTTGCAAGCCGCATCAACTGAAATCGAAATATAATCGCCCTCAACAAAAATATCATTTACATATCTTTGATAGGTGTATCTTTTTCCTGTTTGATAAGCTATTTTTGTGCCGTAATCGGTGTAGGTATTTAGCTGGCTTTCGGTGAGCTTATATTCGCCAAACTTTTTACCTGCGTATTTTTTAAGAGCAAGCTCTACATTGCTGTCAGCTAGCTGTTCGTCAATTTCGGTAATTCTATCATTTTTGCTGTTATAATTATAGGTGTGGAAGCTGATTATTTCCGAGGTTTCGGCGTTAATTTGCGCACTTCCCGACGAATTGTCGTCGCTGAAATATAAGTTCCAAACATAAATCTCGGTATCCTTACTATAATAAAGCGAGGAGCTATTCAGTGTCTGTTCCTTTGTAAAGGCATTGTATTCGTCATTTACAAGTATTGCAACCGCTTCCTTTGCGGTGATAAGCTCGTTCTCCTTGTCTATCGCCTTGATTTCCTGGGGCGTAAGTGTTACAGTTTTCGAGCCATTATCAGAGGCCCCCGCGCCATCGGTTGCTTCTGCATCAGCTGTTGTGTCCATATCATCTTCTACATCGTCATACATACCGTTATTTTGGAAGAAAGTGGTAATCTCACCAGTAAAGGCGTTAAGCTTGTCTTCGCTTACAGGAATATAAACGAGAGATGCCGTCGTTTTTTTACCGTCGTCGGAATAATTAACCCTATAAACGGGCTTAATTCCTACAAGCTTCGAATATTTAGCTTGAATATCACTTTGGGATAATGCGGTCTTTGAGGATTTAAAAGATGCGTTCGAGGTCCAGTTAATATTAAAGCTGATTAGCTCGCCAGTGTCCTTATTAACTGTAATTCTTCCGCTGTTTCCGCTAACCTTTATGCCGTTAACATAACGGTTAAGGCTAAGTGATGCGTTTTGCCCCGAAATGTACATTGAGAGGCTATTTTCATCGATTTTAATATTCTTATAAATCGTGGGGTTAAGCTGTTGTAAATGTGCTTTAGCTTTCTTTATGATATGCTGGTCCTCAAGCTTTGCGAAATGCGCATTGTTCGACGAACTGTCATAATCACCGTCATAACAGTAGTAGCTTAAAATTATATCATCTCGCACGTTGATGTTTAAGTTTTTGCCGCTCGGGGTTGACCAATGAAGCTGATAATTCTTTTCACCATAGCTGTTATTTTGATAAAAACTAAAATCAGTGTATTCTTCTGGAATGTCTACCCGCTGCTTTGCTGTTGTGATAGCTTTTTGTAAAACCTTGTCCGTTTCCTCCACAGCCGATGAGGTAATAGCCGTACCTAATACCATAACAGCCGCAAGTGCCAGACTAATAATCCTTTTCATGATAATTTCCACCTTTCTTATTTTGCTAATATATAGTTAACACAAATTGGATATGAGAAAGGTTGCAATAAAAATTTTTGAAAAACATTAAAGTTTTCATCTTGTCTGCCGATAAGATGATTGAATAGCTACAACTGACACATTTGAAAGGTGGTAAAATATATGGCAACAGTAGGAAATATCGCTTCTATGGGATATTCGTCAGCCGCATCAAATTCCGTAAAATCGAAAATTACAGCCGCACAAAATGAGCTTCGAGACCTTGCTAAGAACACAAGTCTCTCTTCTGAAGAACGTGCCGAGAAGCAAAAAGCCATTCAGGAACAAATCAGCAGCTACAGCTCCGAAATGTCCGATAACGAAAACAGTATGCTTGCAGCAATGCAGACAAATACAGCGAGCCTTACAAGTCTAGGGCTAGGCTCCTCATCTTCACTTTTTGGAAACAACACCGACATTAACGAAACGGGAGCGGCATTCTTTTTCGGTGCCAAAAACACTATGTCAACTCTCGGCATGGTAAACAGCGCAAGAGTAGGAATAGAAAACCGTGCAAGAACCCTAACCTCCGAAATAAGAATGGATAAGGTAAGGGGCCGTGACACCTCGGGCAAGGAGGAAGCTCTTGCTAACCTCACCTCTAACCTAAGCATCATGGACAATAACCTAGGCAAAAACATAAGCAAGGCACTTGACAGCGACAGTGACAGCACAACAAGACCTGATTCCTCCGCAAAGCCAATCATAACACAGATTAAAGATGCGCTTGAGGTTAACCAGAAGGTTGTCGAAAAGAAGGTAGCCGAGAAGTACGGCGGCGAGGTTAAAAAAGAAGAAACTGAAACCAAATAAAATAAGTATTCTAAAGTGTAGCCTAAATGGGCTGCACTTTTTTATTTTTATGTTTACAAACCACTTGATATTATTTCAGCTTTCAAGTATAATATATACTATATTAAACCTTTAAGGAGAAGAAACGTGAAAGCTATGAAATTTGGTTATTTTGATGACAGTAACAGAGAATACGTCATCACCTCCCCCAAAACGCCCTATCCTTGGATTAACTATCTCGGAACAGAGGGCTTTTTTTCGCTTATTTCAAATACAGCAGGCGGTTATTCATTCTACAAGGATGCCAGACTTCGCCGTATAACCCGTTACCGTTACAACAATGTGCCGGTGGATATGGGTGGTCGCTATTTCTACATCAATGACTCCGGTCATATCTGGAATCCAGGCTGGTCTCCTGCAAAAACTGAGCTAGACAGCTACGAATGTCGTCACGGCATGGGTTACACAACCATTAAGGGCGCTTCAAAGGGAATAGAAGCAAGCGTACGCTTTTTTGTGCCGATGGGCTTCTCTGGTGAGGTTCAACAGGTTAAAATCATCAACAACAATAAAGAATTTAAGAAAATTAATCTTTTCAGCTTTTTGTATGGGTGTCTCTGTTATGCAAACGACGATACCACAAATTTCCAGCGTAATTTCAATACAGGCGAGGTTGAAATCGACGGCTCTACAATTTATCACAAGACAGAATACAAGGAGCGTCGTGACCATTATGCGTTCTACTCGGTAAATGCTAAGATTAACGGCTTCGACACCTCGAGAGAATCCTTTATCGGCACCTACAACGGCTTCGGCGACCCTCAGGTAGTAACCGAGGGTATAGCAAGCAACAGCATAGCTGACGGCTGGTCGCCCTGTGCATCGCATTATATCGAAATCGAACTTGAGCCAGGTGAAAGCCGTGAACTCGTGTTCGTTTTAGGCTATGTTGAAAATAAAATTGAGGAAAAATTTGCTCCCGACCTCACCAGCAGCGACAAAATCGTTACCTCAGGCAATTCAAGAAAGAATATCGTTAATAAAAAGAAGGCTGCCGAGATGCTCGCCCTCTGCGATACAACCGAAAAAGCGGACAAGCTTTTCAATGAGCTTAAGAAGCATTGGGACTCGCTCCTCTCGCAGTATAGCGTAAACTCTCCCGATGAAAAGCTTAACCGTATGGTTAATATCTGGAATCAGTATCAGTGCATGGTTACCTTTAATATGTCTCGCTCGGCTTCATATTTTGAGTCGGGTATCGGACGTGGAATGGGCTTCCGTGACAGCAATCAGGATATTCTGGGCTTTGTACATCAAATTCCCGCAAGAGCAAGAGAAAGAATACTCGACCTTGCCGCTACCATGCTTCCTGACGGCGGCGCCTATCACCAGTACCAACCGCTTACAAAAAAGGGCAATCATGAGCTTGGCACAAACTTCAACGACGACCCGTTGTGGATGATACTAGCGACTGCTGCTTACATTAAAGAAACAGGTGACGTTAAAATTCTCGATGAAGTAGTTCCTTACATGAACGACGACTCGCTTGCAGCAACGCTCCTTGACCACATGAAACGTGCATTCTGGCATGTTTGCACAAAGGTTGGACCTCACGGACTACCCCTAATCGGGCGTGCTGACTGGAACGACTGCCTTAACCTAAACTGCTTCTCAAACACCCCTGGTCAGTCATTCCAGACTACTGAAAGCAAGGAGGGCAAGGTTGCCGAAAGCGTAATGATTGCCGCTATGTTTGGCTTCATTGGACCTGAATATATCGAAATGTGCCGCCTAACTGGGGATAATGAGGAAGCCGAAAAGGCAGCAGGTGAAATTGAAAAGATGAACGCACTTACAGTAGAACATGGCTTCGACGGTGAATGGTTTATCCGTGCTTATGACGATTTCGGTAAGAAGCTCGGCTCAAACGAAAACGAAGAGGGTAAAATATTTATTGAACCGCAGGGCTTTGCAGTCCTCGCAGGACTTGGCAAGGACAAGGGCTATGACCTCAAAACCCTAGCAAGCGTTGACACTCACTTAAACTCCGACCACGGCTTAGTTTTACAGCAGCCCGCATTTACAAAATACTTCATCGAATACGGCGAAATCTCGACCTACCCCCCTGGATATAAGGAGAACGCAGGCGTGTTCTGCCACAACAATGCATGGATGATTTGTGCAGAGGCTTTTGTGGGACACGGCGACAAGGCATATGAATATTATACCAAAATTGCACCCGCATTCAGGGAAGAAATGTCAGCTTTGAACCGCACCGAGCCGTATGTATATGCACAGATGATTGCAGGCAAGGACGCTTCAAGACACGGCGAAGCTAAGAACTCATGGCTTACTGGTACCGCGGCATGGAATTTCGTTGCAGTTTCACAGTATATCCTTGGAATAAAGCCAGCGTACAGCGGACTTGAAATCAATCCTTCAATTCCAAAGGAATGGGACGGCTTCTCGGCTTCAAGACTTTTCAGAGGCGCAGTTTATGAAATCAACGTTTCAAACCCCGACCATGTGTCAAAGGGTATCAAATCTATCATAGTTGACGGCAAGGAAATCAGCGGAAACATAATTCCCTGCTTCCCCTCCGGCACACATAAGGTTGAGGTAATATTAGGCTAATATAAGCAACTAGGGCTTGGCGAAAATATCGCCAAGCCCTTTAAATTGTATCTATTCCTCTTCCCCCGAAAGCTCCTTATAAAGCCCCATATAAAGCTTTGCCGACGCGCCCCAGCTAAAGTCGGCCTTCATGGCTCTTGTAACGAGTGAACTCCATTCCTTCGGCTTCCCGTACAGCTCTCTTGCCCGACCTATTGCTCCCATCATATCGGTTGCGTTGTAGGTCTGGAAAGTATAGCCTGTACCGTTTTCATCACCGCAGTCTATAATACTGTCACGAAGTCCGCCTGTTGCACGAACTATCGGGATAGTACCATAACGGAGCGAAATCATCTGTGCAAGTCCGCAAGGCTCGCTCTTACTAGGCATTAAGAACATATCAGCACCCGCATAAATACGTTTTGCCAGTGCAGCATTGAAGCCGCAGGTAAAGCTGACCTTATCGGGGAAAGCATGATGCATTTCGTTAAAATAGTCCTCGTAAATACGACTGCCGTTGCCGAGAATTACGACCTTATATCCGAGACCTAAAATATCCTCGAACGCAAACTTAATCAAATCTAAGCCCTTATGCTCAACAAGTCTCGAAATTATTCCGATAACTGGCTCGTCTCCGTCAGGAAGTCCTACCTCCTCAAGAAGCTTTGATTTACAGGTTTTTTTACCGACTTTACTTCTCGTAGAGAAGTTCGCTGGGATATCCTTATCCGTCTGCGGATTATACATATCGGTGTCAATACCATTTAAGAAGCCGCAGGTTTTATATGTTTTATTTTTCAGAATACGGTCGAGCGAATGAGAAAACCATGGGTCGAGAATTTCAACAGCATAGGTAGGCGACACCGTCGTTACCTTATCGGCAACCTCAATCGCACCCTTCATGAGGTTTACATCGCCGTCGTAAGCGACGATATTCGACTGATGCTTCGGTATACTTATAATATCCTCAAGAATATCAAAGCCGTACTGTCCTTGATATGCGATATTGTGTATCGTGAATACATTCTTAATGTTTCTCATGTTGTGTTGATATTTATAGTAAATATTGTAATAAATCGGCACCAACGCGCATTGCCAGTCGTTAGAATTAATAATGTCTGGCTCTAAATTAAGGTTTGACACAGTTTCAAGAACTGCTCTCGAAAAATATGCAAAACGCTCCGCATCGTCATAATATCCGTATAAATCGTTAGTTCTTTTGAAATAATATTCATTGTCGATAAAATAGAAGGTCACATCATTCAGAACCGTTTTAAACACTCCGCAGTACTGCGCTCTCCAGCCAACTGGAACATTGAAGTGGGTAACAAATTCAAAGCTGTTTCGTAATTCTTCTTTAACCACACTTGTGTAAAGCGGCATGATAACTGAACATTCCACGCCCTCCTTAACCAGTGCCTTGGGGAGTGAACCAGCAACATCAGCAAGTCCGCCAGATGCCGCAAAGGGTCTCGCTTCACTCGCAACATACAGAACCTTCATATTTTGACAAATTCCTTTCAGTAAAATGAATATACCCTGTAAATATAGGGACAATAATACAAACAACACTATTTACAGTTTATCACAAATTCTGAAAAAATCAACTATATATGAAAAATATTAACATTTTGTTAATCTTTCTTTACAAATAGGCTTATAAACCACTCATATATTGCGAATTTGTACTCTGGTTTTCCTCCACCCTGTTCAATCAGCCTGCTGATTTCTTCGCTGAAAAAAGCCTCATCTTTTTTTCCCGCACAGGCTGGCAGGCAAAGCGGCGGAAATAAAACACACCACCAGTTCTGTCCCTCACCTTCACCAATAATTATTCGAAGAGCCATGTAATTCCCGGCAGGCATTGTAATGTTTTCATAGACTCTTGTAGTAAAATACATCTCGCAGAGCTCGGCTTTAACTGCGTAATCAAAACCCTGCCCATGGACAAAGCCTTCAGCTTTCTCTGAAATTTGGTTTATTTTATGACTCACCTCTGAAACAGCATCTTGGAGCATCTCAAAATCCTTAAAAATTTCATTCATATCTTCTATAATATAATCACGGAGCTGATATTTAAGTGTTTGGTCCTCGTCCGAATTCGAATTTGCAAGAATATGTAAGCGTAAAACTTCCTGTGGCAGCTCCTCGCACTGAGCGGCAAAACCACTGAAGCTTGCCGTTATAACCGCCAAAATTGCAACCACCGCCATAAAAACGTTAACCAAAATTTTTCTGTCAAATCGAAATCTCATTTTCATAATCAATCCTTTCAAAATATTCTGAAAAAATTATTGGTAAATACTAGAAAAAATATACAAGCTTGACAAGATTTATTTTTTAAAGTAAACTAGAAATAATTGGAAGCGAATTTATCATGAATATTATAACTTTTTTTACAAAATTTGAAACTTTTTTAATGAATTCTCGTACTACTTAAGTGCAAGGGTTGAAATGAGGTGAGCTATTGGGCGGCACTATCAGAGACTCTCGAGACATCGATGCATACTTCAACAAGGTTTACAGTGATACCATTGGTGCCGTATCTCGTTATGTTGTTCGCAAATGCGGTAATATTCTCGATAGCGAGGATATTTTACAAAACATATACGCAAGATTTTTCAGCCGTATATCAAAAAAAGGCTACGAGGACATCGAAATACCCGAAGCCTTTCTCATAAATCTTGCGAAATTCGAATGCCGCAATTATTTCGGCGGAATACGAAAGCACAACAAAACCTCCTCCTTCGGAGATTATACCGAGGAGCAAATGGTCGAAATAGAAGCGGAAATGTCCCGAACAGAAAAAGGTCTCGAGGATGTACTTTGCAACGAGCTTATGGCGAGACAAATTTTTGATGACATCGCGAATGACGACCCTGTAGTTGGAAAAATATTTTATATGCATTTTGTAATGGATATGAAGCTTGACGAAATAGCCACAGAGCTTGATTTGAGCCTATCCAATGTTAAAAATAAATTATATCGTACAATCGAGCGTCAAAAGAAGAAATTCAATATTTAAACATATACTATTATATACAAGTGAAAGGAGGCAGACGTTTTGGACAAGAAAGAATTTTATAAGCAGCTTATGTCGGAATATACGTTTAATGAAGAAAAAATTCGCCGAAACGCAAAACGTAAGCCCTCCAATTCCTTCCTAACATCTAAATGGATGCCGCTAAGTGCGGCGGCGGCTGTCTTTGTGACGGTATACGGCGGCTATATGATTTTAACGCCGCTTATGAATGATGGAAACAACGTATTACCCGATACTGGTATATCGGCATCTGGCTCTGAGACTGACCAAGTAAGTGCCTATGACCGCTTAACCGATATTGAGTTCAAGGGTTATCTTATTAATAGTAACAAGCTCTCCGCTATGGAGAACAAAACAATGTATATCTCCTTCCAGTATCCTATGACTTATAATCAGTACACTTCTATTTTGAATACACTGGTTTCGGATACAGGCGAGATAGTTACAGAAGCCCTTTGGAACGGTAAATTTATATCGCTCGAAAGCATAAAGGCTGATAACTCTGATAATAACGAATACACAGCGGCTAAAATACTTGCCCCAGTAGGTTTTTATAACGATATCAAGGATGTTAGCGCATTCTTCAGTGTCGAATTTGATTCTAAGATAAACGACGACAACTTCGAGCCACTGATTAATGAGCCCGTTACAACCGAAAGACCGGTTGAAACAAGCACCACGATACCGACAGAAACTGTTTCGACAACTGCCCCCCCCGTTACCGAAGTTCCCACAGATACTGGAACAAAGGCACCAGAGACGGCAAGCACCCCCGAAACCTCAGCACCAGTTAACCCCTTAGAGATTAAGATGCTTCAAATTCCTGCCGAAAATGTAATTGATGTAAAATTTATCAACAACAACCGCTTCTTTGTTTTAACCCGTGACAATATTTTTCTGTATGAGATTAATAACGAGCTTGGTTATACAGAACTTGCAAGCTTTAAGAGCTACAACAGCCGTATAACCTATCAGTCACCCGATGACAGCACCTTTGTAATTCTCGGCGGTGTAGATGATTTGCTCCGCAGGACAGAATTATTTATAGCAGACGGCGTTACAGGCGAGCTTGTACAGATAGACACCTCGGCTATTACGGCTGATGCTAATATTGTTTATGCTTATTACAACGGCAGCGATGTGTTTATAAAAACGCTGGCTTCAGACTCTAGCTACAACGCATTTTACATTGCAAGCTATGACGGCTCAGATTTTTGGATAGATAAGCTTGAGCAGTTTAGTGCGCCAACCTCGGTACTTCATTTCGATAACAAGTGCTTTATTTATTCAATTACTGACGACGGCGGACTGACAGAGCTGTATAAGAAGAATTATAAGGACGGCTCCGCAGTACGGCTTGAGCTAGATATAGACGGTGCAGTACATTTTGTCCGCAGCAATTACCTTGATAATTTTGCAATCATTATGGATGACGGAACCGCTGCTTGGATTTGGAATGCATCTACAGAAACTCTCAGCGACAAGCTGGTTGCGGAAAACCTAAGCTTCAGCTCTTACTCTGGTGATGTTTTCACCGACGGCTCTGCTTGGTATACGCTTTACGGAAATAGTATTCAGGTAATTGACGCTGAACCGATTTACGAGGAACCCCAATTTTCATCTCGTTTTAGTATATACGAGGTTTCCCCAGAGGGAATTAAAATCGAGGTTAAAGCATAAAATCATAAATTCATATATAAAAAACACAGTCTAGTCGGTAAATAACTAGGCTGTGTTTTTATGTTCTTTGTGATAATAAACTATACCGTTTTTTTCCACAATTTCTATATTTTCGATTACTAAAGTGCGCCTTGATATAATCACGTTTTTAACATTTTCCACAAGGTTTTCAACAGCTTTCGGGTTAAAAAATGAATAATTCTTTAACAACTATTAAAATAATGATAGTTTTCCACACTTTCAACGTTGAAAAATCGCAAAATGCTATATTTTCTGAATATTACCGTTTGTAAATTGACAATATGTAAAAAGAGAAATATAATCTACAATTGGGCAAAATCTTTTTTTCCCTAAACCAATAGCCTTTGCAAAATAAAAAAAATATTTATTTATTATCGCAAAAAAAGCAAATTTATCTTGACAAACTATTATTGTTATCGACCATAACTATGGTGGAATATGATGATTTTGTGAAAGGCTTAATAAAGCACATTTTCAACATTTTCCACAGAGTTTTCCACAATTATATAAACCGATGCGAAGTTTAGAGCTTCCTGAACCTTTTTTGTTACCCATAATGCAAAATACTGAATATTTTTTCATAAAGCTTCCAATAATACAATCAGTAAAATATGAACAAAAGGAAGTAGAATATGCTAAAAGGTGTAAATAAGCTGATAATTGAAATAAATAACCCTGGAAGCGAGTATTTTGAACGAGCCATACTTTTTCTGAAACCCAGGGGTGAGGATATACCCGCTTCTAAGCTTTCAAGCAGTGCCGAGGATATTCTCTTAAGGAGTAGACCAAGCCTTAGAAAAAAGCCGCAAAACTTATATGTTTTGCGGCTCATGGGATTTATTTTGTCTGGGGTGTCGGGTGCGGCTATATATGCGCTGGTTAATTATTTGCTAACTTAAAGCGTGCTACCATGTTCTGGAGGGTGCCCGCCTGTGCTGACAGCTCCTCGCTTGATGCTGCTGAGCTTTCCGCAAGAGAGGTATTGATTTCAACCACCTGTGCCATTTCTGAAAGTGAAATTTTCATACCTGAAACCGCACTGGTTTGAGTTAATGTCGCTGTGGCGATATCTCTGATAATTTCATTTATTTTCTTTGAATTGTCTGACAGCTCATTTAAGTACTTATTGGTGTCGGCAAGAATTCCCGAGCCTACTTTAACCTTTTCGATTGTGCCTTGAATAATAGAGGTCGTTTCGTTTGCCGCTTCCGCACTCTTGGCGGCTAGAGTACGAACTTCGTTTGCTACAACTGAGAAGCCCTTGCCATGCTGCCCTGCTCTTGCGGCTTCCACGGAAGCGTTCAAAGCAAGTATATTCGTCTGAAATGCAATGTCCTCTATTACCTTGATTACCTTGCCTACACTGGCTGAGGCTTCTGAAATCTCCTGCATAGCTTTGACTAGTGCGTCCATGCTATCAGTGCTTTTATTTACATATTTTATAGTTTCGTTTGAAATATCTGCCGCACTTTTAGACATATCCGCATTATGCTCGGTCTTTGTGTTTATGTCTGCCATGCCATTGTTAATGTTATCAAGTGCCGCTTTCTGTTCGGTTGAGCCTTGTGCCAGAAACTGGCTTTCGTTTGACATTTGACCTGCCGCATCATTTACATATACTGCCGCATCACGAATACCATTGAAAACATCATTATTTGTTGCAAGCAGCTTTACTATCGCAATTCCCACCTCATCAACATCGGAACGAGGCTGATATTTGAAGGCATAATCCCCGTCGGATATTTTTTCAATAGCTTCTGCCTGTATCCGCATAGCTTCTATAAGCTTTATGTAATTACGCTGGAGCTGTCCGTATTCATCGGTTCTTGTTACACTTACCGAAACCTGAACGTCTCCCTTAGCAAGCTCCTGAGTAACCGAAACCAGTCGTCTGAGCGGCCTTATAAGTCCTGCGATATTAATTGTCATAGGTGGGTACACAACTGCAATAGATGCAATAAACACTATCGTCCACATAGTCTGAAGCCACGAGGTATTAGGCACTGCTACTCCCATTGAGTCAGCGAATTCCTTAATTGCCATTGCTGTACTAATCTGTGATATAATAATATAGGCTACTGCAACGCCAACCAGTGGTATAACCACCAACAGCATAAGTCTAAATCTTAGAGACTTGACATAACTTAACTTTTCGTTTTCCATAATTAATTCATTTACCTCTCATATATTATTTATATATTCTATCATATTCACAGAAAATTTACAATATATGCATATGCTTTAAAATAACAAAATTTTTTGTTTGATTTTTGTGCATTATTACTTTTATTCCTTACAAATAAAAGGCAGATGATACAATATATCATCTGCCTTAGTATTATTTTCTATTTTCTATTTGATCCCACATCAATTCTGTTAAGCGCGCGCTTCAGCTTAAATTCAGCTATATCAAGCTGAGTTCCGCTTAACGACGCATCTGACAGCTTTTCTTCAGCAAGCTTTTTAGCAAGCATGGCACGTTCAAGGTCTATTTCATCGCCCCACTCACAGCTATCAGCCAAAATTACTGTTTTGTCCTTATCTACCTTTATGGTACCAGAGGAGATTGCTGCAACCTTAAATTCTCCGTCTACTCTCACCCTCAGCCTGCCTATCGTAAGTGCCGCAACATATGGCTCGTGACTGGCAAGTATACCCTTTTCACCGACAGTAGTCCGAACAATTACGTTATCGGTCGTTCCATCGAAGAAAACACGGTCGGGAGTTATTATTTGTAATTTAAAAGGAGTCATTGTTTATTGTCCCTTCGCTAACTTTACTTAGACTTCTTCGCTTTCTCGACAGCTTCCTCTATCGTACCAACGAATAAGAACGCCGACTCGGGTAAATCATCATGCTTACCCTCGATAATTTCCTTGAAGCCTCGGATTGTTTCCTTAAGCGGTACATATTTACCCTCAAAGCCTGTGAAAGCTTCTGCAACTCTGAACGGCTGAGACAGGAAACGCTGGATTTTTCTAGCACGGGCTACTATTAGCTTATCTTCCTCGTCGAGCTCGTCCATACCGAGAATTGCGATAATATCCTGAAGCTCGTTATATCTTTGAAGTGTAGATTGCACCTTACGAGCTACCTCATAATGCTCTTGCCCCACAATTTCAGGGGTTAAAATACGTGATGTGCTTGCTAATGGGTCAACCGCTGGGTAAATACCCATCGACGAAATTTCACGGGAAAGCACCGTCGTCGCATCAAGATGCGCAAAGGTAGTAGCAGGGGCAGGGTCAGTCAAGTCGTCCGCAGGTACATATACAGCCTGAACCGAGGTTATACTGCCCTTATTTGTCGAGGTTATACGTTCTTGAAGCGCACCCATCTCGGTTGCAAGTGTCGGCTGATAACCAACCGCACTAGGCATACGTCCGAGCAGCGCCGAAACCTCTGAGCCTGCCTGTGTGAAACGGAAAATATTATCGATAAAGAGAAGCACGTCTTGTCCTTCATTGTCTCGGAAATATTCCGCCATCGTAAGTCCCGAAAGAGCAACTCTCATTCTCGCTCCTGGCGGCTCGTTCATCTGACCATAAACCAGCGCAGTCTTATTGATAACGCCTGATTCCGTCATTTCGTTATAAAGGTCGTTACCCTCTCTTGTACGCTCGCCTACACCAGCAAATACTGAATATCCGCCATGCTCGGTAGCGATATTGGTAATAAGCTCTTGTATAAGTACCGTTTTTCCAACACCAGCACCCCCGAAAAGACCGATTTTACCGCCCTTTAAATAGGGGGCGATGAGGTCAACTACCTTGATACCTGTTTCAAGTACCTCGGTAGAAGCGGAAAGCTCCTCGTAAACGGGTGCTTCACGGTGAATGGGAAATCTGTGCTTTGTTTGGGGAGCGGGCTTGTTATCAACTGGGTCTCCCAAAAGGTTGAAAACACGTCCGAGTGTCTCAGGACCTACCGGAACCGTAATAGAGTCGCCTGTATCAATCGCAGGCATACCTCTAACGAGTCCGTCGGTTGAACCCATTGCGATGCAGCGAACCACATCGTCGCCTATATGCTGTGCAACCTCGACAACCAGCCGTTGACCGTTGTTGTCGATTTCGATAGCGTTTAGAAGATTAGGCAGACGCTCTGGGAGAAACTTTATATCCAGTACGGCACCTATTATCTGAACAATTGTACCAATATTTTGCGTTGACATATACAAGATGTCCTTTCCTTAAAATTAAATAGCGTTAGCGCCCGCAACGATTTCGTTAATCTCGTTAGTGATTTTTTCCTGTCTTGCCCGATTATAAACGAGGGACAGATGTGAAATCATTTCCTCTGCATTGTCTGAAGCATTTTCCATTGCGATACGTCTCGCACATTGCTCTGACGCAAAGGACTCAACACACGCACACTGTACAATGCTTAAAAGAAGCTTCGGAACTATACGGTTAAAAACCGCTTCGGGTGAGGGGTCGTAAGTAATCGGTCGTACAAAGGTACCACCCTTCTCTCTGATAGCATCGAGAGGGAGCAGCTTCATTTCAGATGGAGCCTGCTCAAGGGCAGAAACAAACATAGTGTAGAAAATTACCACCTCATCGGCACTTCCAGAAGAAAACTGATTTACAACCGTGTTTGCTATATCGGCACAATATGCTACCTTTACGTTCTCGGCAAAATTCGGATAGCTTCCTATTACATCATAACCGTGCTTGGTGTAAAATTCTACCGCTTTTTTACCTATTGCGATTATCTTAGGTTTAACAGCGTCGTTCTTGTGAGCGTTTTGCACCATTTTGAAAATATTCGAGTTGTATCCTCCCGCAAGACCACGGTCTCCCGCAATTACTACGAAGAGCTTGGCTTTAACCTCACGCTTCGCGGTAAAAATCGTTTCAAAATCAGCACTTCCAGCCGCAATCTCCGAAAGAATTTCATACAGCGTTTCGAAAAAAGGACGTGTCGCTTCAGCCTGAGCCTTTGCCCGTCTTAGCTTAGAGGATGCCACCATTTCCATAGCCTTGGTAATCTGCATTGTTGAGCCTACGCTCTTGATACGGCGTTTAATCGCCTTCATATTTCCGGTTGCCATTTAAAACAGTCCTTTCAGGGATTATCAGTTTGAGTCAAAATACGAGGTTCTTTTCATAAATAGTGTCAATGTGGCTAGTGCTAATGTTATCGATGATAATGCCACAGCCACTATACTCATTACAAATGCTGCTTTATTCATATATGATCATTCCTTCCTCTTGAGGAGGCTTTCGTGCCTTGTACTTCCCTTGGAAGTACGGAGCACGAAAACGACGGGTTTGAAATAAATTTTCGATTTATTTCAAACTTTTCATACTCCTAAATTGTTCTAATTCTGTCTAACAAAGGTTGCCGTAAAATCACTAATTGCAGATGCAACAGCCTTATCGGTCTCGTCTGAGAGTACCTTTTCGGTTTTGAGAGTACTGATAATTTCGGAATGATTTGTGCCGATATAAGCAAAAAGCTGCTCCTCATAATCCCGAACCTTAAGCACATCTACGTCCTTGAGGTAATTATTAATTACTGCATAAATTATTAAAATCTGATTTTCTACCGATATCGGAGAGCTCTTACCCTGCTTTAATACCTCAACAATTCTTTCACCCTTTGCAAGACGATTTTTAGTATCCTGGTCTAGGTCGGAACCGAACTGCGAGAAGGACTGAAGCTCACGGTACTGCGAATATTCAAGCTTGAGCGAACCCGAAACCTTTCTCATCGCCTTAACCTGCGCATTACCTCCAACACGGGAAACCGATACGCCAGGGTTTACCGCGGGACGGATACCAGAGTTGAAAAGCTCGGTCTCAAGGAATATCTGACCGTCTGTTATCGAAATAACGTTAGTCGGAATGTATGCAGAAATGTCTCCCGCTTGTGTCTCAATAATCGGTAAAGCAGTCAGTGAACCGCCGCCGTATTCCGCACTTAAGTTTGCGGCACGTTCAAGAAGTCTTGAATGAAGATAGAAAACATCTCCAGGGTATGCTTCACGTCCTGGCGGTCTTTTCAGTAGCAAGGAGAGTGCACGGTAAGCCACAGCGTGCTTTGATAAATCATCGTATACTATAAGCACGTCCTTACCCTGCTCCATGAAATATTCACCCATTGCACAGCCCGCATAGGGTGCTATGTACTGGATAGGTGCAAGCTCAGAAGCGTTTGCCGCTACGATTATTGAATAATCGAGTGCATTATTGGCACGAAGCTGTTCAACAACAGTTGCAACAGTCGATGCCTTCTGACCGATAGCAACATATATGCAAATTACGCCTGTATCCTTTTGATTAATTATGGTATCGATTGCGATAGCGGTTTTACCTGTCTGACGGTCGCCGATAATCAGCTCACGCTGACCTCTGCCTATGGGAATCATCGAGTCGATTGACTTAATTCCTGTTTGAAGCGGTACATTTACAGTCTGTCTAGTAATAATACCGGGTGCAATTTTTTCAATCGGGCGGGTTTCGGTGCTAAGCACTGGTCCCTTGCCGTCAATAGGCTGACCGAGGGAGTTTACAACACGTCCGAGTAGTGTGTTTCCAACAGGCACCGACACGATGCTGCGTGTGCGTTTTACCGTGTCACCCTCTCTGATATCCGCATCAGAGCCTAGCATAACGGCACCTACGAAATCCTGTTCCAGGTTAAGTGCCATGCACTGCACACCATTTTCAAATTCGAGCAGCTCGTTAAGCATACACTTCTCGAGACCGTGAATACGAACAATTCCGTCTCCTACTGTAACCACAGTACCTGTATCGGCAAGGCGGATTTTGGTATCAAAGCCCTTTATTTGTTCCTTTAAAATGGCAGTTATTTCATCTGGGCGCAAATCCATTTTATGTGGTATCCTTTCTGTTTTTTAAGCAATAATTCCCGCTATATCCTTCTTTAAGCTTTCGAGACGGGTTTTCACGCTGCCGTCAAGCCTTGTGGAACCATAATCCATTATAATTCCACCGATTATGGAGGTATCCACCTTTTCCTTGAGCTTCACTGTTTTTCCAGTGATGCCAGTCATTTTAGCGATTATTTTTGCTCTTTGAACCTCGTCAAGAGGCTGGGAGGTAATAACAACAATCTCTACAATTCCGTATTTTTCGTTATACATTTTATTATATGCACGGCAAATCTTTCCGAAATACCCCATTCTGCCCTTATCTGAAAGCAAATTTAGAAATCTGAAGGTATAATCGGAAACCTTATTTTCAAAGGTTTTCTGTATAAGCTCCAGCTTTTCGGGACGGGAAACCGTAGGAGTGTTCATAACCTTTATAAATTCGGGAACATCATTAAAAACCTGTTCCGCCTGGAGTAGCTCATTCAGCACCGTCTCGGGCGTAACCGAGGTTTTGCCGCTCTCCTCTAAAACAAGGGAAAACAGTGCATCTGCGTAGGTCTGTTCAACAGAAGCCGCCATTTATATTGGCCTCCTTACTTAATAATTGCTGATTATAATTCATCGCTGACCTTAACCAGAAAGCTATCAATAAGCGCCTTATTATCAGCCTCGTTGATTTCCTTCTCGGTAACAGCCTGTGCTGTCATTATAACAAGCTCTGAAATTTGATTTTTTATCTCATTCACTGCACGCTTCTTCTCAAGAGCAATGTTTTCTTCTGCTCTTTCCTTGATAAGAACGGCACTTTTATTTGCTTCTCCAAGGATTTCGCTTTCGCGCTGAACGGCACGCTGGGTAGCAGCCGCAAGAATTTCCTGCGCCTCCTCCTTGGTGTTTTCGAGCTTTTCGAGGTATTCCTTCTCAGTCTGTTCAGCCTTTTCCTTAGCAAGCCTTGCGGCTTCCATATCAGCAATTGTAGCCTCACGCCTTTTTTCCAGCATATTCATAACAGGCTTATGTAAAAAGAAACGGTAAATAAGCAGAATTATGAAAGTGTTTATCAGAGTGAAAACTATGGTGCCAGGGTCAATACCTACAAGAGCAAGTCTCGGCTGTTCAGCCGCTGCCTGTAAAATTATTTCATCCATAACTAACTTGTTTCCTTTCAATCGATGATGGACTTAAATATCTCCTTATTTAAGCTGACCGATGAATGGATTTGCAAACATGAGGAGAAGTGCGATAACTAGTGCATATAGACCTGTGGTCTCTGCGAGAGCATCACCGATAATCATTGTTCTTGTAATGATACCCGAAGCCTCGGGCTGTCTGCCAACTGCTTCAACTGCTTTACCTGCTGCATAACCCTCACCGATACCAGGTCCGATACCTGCAATCATTGCACAGCCTGCGCCTAAAGCCGATGCTGCTAAAACTATAGCCTGTTCCATAAATAAAATCCTCCTGAATTTAATTAACAAATTTATTTTATCCGTGTTTCACGGAATGGGTAACTAAAGGATGTATTAATCCGTCTCTGCCATAAGCACATACGCCATCGTAAGCATTATGAATATGTACGCCTGAATAACCGATGAGAAAATATCGAAGTAAAGCGAAAGCACCGCCGGCACTCCGATTGCGGGAAGTCCCCATGCAATACCAGTCAAGGCGAAATAGATAAGCCCGCCGATAACGCCGCCTGCAAGAATGTTTGCAAAATGACGAAGAGACTGCGAAATGGGATTTGCAAATTCACCTATAATGTTAAAGGGAAGCATAAAAGGCACTGGAGAAATAAAGCTCTTAGCCCAGCCCTTAAAGCCGCCTGTTTTAAACTTATTACGCTCAACAAGCACAAAGGTAATCAATCCCCATGCCAGTATTACAGAAAGGTCGGAGGTCGGCGAACGAAGTCCAAACAACCCTGCAAGACTGTTAAGCAGCGACATACAGAAAATTACCCCGATATAAGGAACATATTTCATGTATTTTTCGCCCATATTATCGCTCACGTTCTTCACAAAGAAGGTGACTATAAGCTCAGCAATCATCTGCCGCTTTCCCTCAGGCTTAACCTTAAGATTTCGTCCGAGAACGAAAAACAGCACAGCCAAAACCAGCATCACTATCCACTGCACAGTGATAGACTCCGTTAGGTTAAATGTAATTCCGAAAAGGTCAAACGACCAGATTACAAGCGGTCCTGAAACCTCAAAGGTTCGTGCAGCAGGCTCAGCAGCCGCCGCTAGCAGCTCAGGCATATTTGGCATAAATTAATTCCGCCCTTTCCATTTAAGTCAAATTTGTATTAATCAAACTTTTTACGGGAATACTCAAAAATATAATGAATTCTTGGAAAAAATAAGGGTATTACTAAGGTGATTAGGTTAACAGCCTTAAATAATAGCAGAATTACGCAAAATGCGAAAAGTCCGATAAATCTAAGCCCATACCACATATTTGCAGTGAACTGCGCCTTCTTTTCCGCTTTACGGCTAAGTGACTTGTCAGCCGATAAGCCTAGCACCAAAAAGTTTAAGGTTGAGGCAATGTTCCCCGCAAGGACTCCTGTAAAAACACGCCAATCGTTGCTCTCGCTGATGATTAAGTAAGCCCCGCAGGCTAAAAGCAAAATTCCATTTAAAATCAAATAGGTCGGCAGCATTTTACGAAGCTCTGTAAGCACAATCCCTGTGCCTAAAGTTTTCTTTTTGTCCAATTTTACAGCCTTTTCTTTACGTTGTCGTCATAAAAATCGTGGTCTCTTTTATCATAGCGATATTTTTGGTACTTGTCCGCTTTCGTTTTACCATAGAGGCGGATAAGCTTTAATAGATAATTGACAAGGCTTGCAATCATAGTAAATACACCGAGAAGCACAAATATCAGCTTCATAAATGACGGCATCTCAAATTTATCGACAAGCCATGAGCCTCCCCACGCAAAAAGGAGCAAGGGGGTTAATATAATAAAGGATATTTGGCTCACAACTGCATAGGCTTGAAGCGGTCTTACAGGCTTTTTATCCTCATTCTGGGTATTAAGCTCGTCTGACATTAGACTAGAAGCTCGTCTAAAAGCCATTTGCCGTTTAGCTTCATCATAGTAAGGTCGCTGGGTACATCCATATCATTGACCTTCAAGGTTATCTTAAGCTTACATTCAGTGTTCGAAACAGGAACTGCAACATAAGAGGGGCTGGACCAATCGACTGAATATTTATAATCGGGCTCAAACTTTGCATTTATACCAAGTCTGCCGTTGCTCTTATCCATATAGAGAGGACCGTAGCCATGTGGGTCCTCGCATATTTTTTTTGCTTCACTCTCTATAAAGGTTTCCCTGACAATGTTATAAATTTCGTCAGCGGAAGCATAACTTGAACCGATAGCGTTATAATATCCGTCCTCAGGAAGATTTCCGTAAGGCTCGTCCTCATGCTCAAAGCCTATGGTGTAAAAAAGCTTAACAATCGTGTAGTTGTTCTTAATTAGCAGCGTTGCCGCATCCTCCATTTCCGCTAGAACCTCGTCAGAGGCAATGAAAATCTGGTTCTTTTCTTCATTTTTTTCAATTTCGACCTGCTTGTCGCCAGCAAACTTCATAATTGCCATAATGGCGATAACAACGGCAACAATCGCGACAAATACGGTCGCAATAACCGCGGGTTTGTTAGTATTCATACTAGAATAGCCCTTCCATAATCAACATTCAATATCACACAAAATTATACAATACTTTATAATTCGTAAGTATTTGTTAATTATACACTACTTATTTATATATTTCAAGACTATTCATAAATAATTAAACAAATGTTTACAAATTTACCAAATTATCTATAATTTTGAGTAATTTCATGATAATAGGGAAAAATAAAAGGAATAACTTTAAGGAGATTTGCCGTGTTTACTGACAGACTTACCGAAATCACCTCTGCCGAATGGGAATATCGCCCTATTAATGTATTGAAATCTACATTAAAAATGCTCCGTCTCACCCTCTCAAAAAGCAGCGGAATATCCGAAAAACGCCTGCTTGAAAAGGAACTAGGCTCCCTATGCAAGGCATATAAGGGTTACTATATACATCTTTTGAGTGATTTAACTCCCGCTCTAGGCGGCATAATCTGCTCGCTTAAGGAAATAACCGCCGAGAACATAATAAGCTGCGTATCAAGAGTAGGTGCAGTGAAAAGCTTGACCTCAATGGATATTGATACAATGATTTGGCAGGCTAAATTCTGCCTTATAAAAACTGCCGTGCTTGAAGGCTATGAGAGCGGAAGTGCCGAAAAGCTGGCAAGGCTTACTGAACTTGACGGAGATGAACTCTGTGCAGCGTTAAACCCGCTCGACCTATTATATAACGAGGATACTCTTTACAGCTCACTTACTGCAGATACCCGTGCACTTTACCGTAAGATGACATCGGAAATATCGATTGCTACTGGGATTGAGGAGGCTCGTCTTTCAAGAGAATACCTCTCAAGAGCAAGCATAAATGTAGACATCAGCGATAAAGAGAATTATGTCAGAACCAGTCTTACCTCTTATGCTACTGGTACTGACGATGCCGTGCCTTTTACACAGCCGGAGCAGCGGCATATCGGCGAAATAATCATGAAGGATTACCGCCGTGTGTTCCCTTTTGTAAATCTGCGGAAATATTTAATTTGTCTTTTTTCATCAGCACTGCTGTTATCGGTGTTTATATCGCTTGTGACCTCGATTTGGGCGATATTTTTCGTCTTTTTACCTGCGGTGGCGATAATAAAGCCTATTATAGACTATTTTGTCACAAAAGCGGTCAGAAGCATTTCGGTTGTGCCTAGCATTGAGCTGAAAGGCAGTGTCCCTGATACTGCAAAAACCCTTACTGTAATAAGCACACTTCTGGCTTCCGAAAAAGACGCTGAAATCGGCTTTCAGAAGCTTTATTCCGCAAAACTCAGAAATCAATCAGGTAATATAAAATATGCTCTCCTCTGCGACCTTAAGGCTTCAGACAGCGAGATAAACGATGACGACGAAAAGGTAATAAATGCTGCCAAAAAGGTTTTTGAGGGTAAAAGCGATTTTATTGTTTTTATAAGAAAACGCAAATATTCCGAAACCCAAGGCAAATGGCAGGGGCATGAGCGTAAAAGGGGTGCCATAATAGCACTTCTAAGCTATCTAAGACCTGGCAGTAACCCCTCACTAGAAAAAGAAATGCCCTTTTCTCATATTTTCGGCGACAGAAAATCGCTTAAAGGCATGAAATATATATTAGCTTTAGATTTTGACACCAAGCCTTTAATGAACAGCGTTTCCGAGCTCGTCGGAATAGCCCTGCACCCCCTTCACCGAAATAAAGGTATAATCGCACCCAGAATTACCACAACGCTTTCATCGTATCTGAAAAGCGGTTTTTCACGTGCAATGTCGGCGAATGGCGGCTGTGCAGGAGCCTCGACCTACGACAGCTTTACGGGTGAAATGTATCAGGACTGCTTCGGCGAGGGTATTTTCACTGGCAAGGGTTTAATTGACATCGATATTTTTCTTGCCCGCTGCGTTGAAACGGAAAACAAACGCCGTTTCCCCGACGAGATAATTCTTTCCCACGATATTCTCGAGGGTGGCTGTACGGGAGTAGTTTTTGCAGGCGGAGTGGAGTTCAGCGACGGCTTCCCTGACAACTCGAATGCGTTTTTTAAGCGGCAGCACCGCTGGCTTAGGGGCGATTTACAAAACACAAGATATATTTTCGACACAAAATTTTCACCCTTAACAAGGTGGAAGCTTGCTGATAATGTCAGACGGGCATTAACCCCGATTTTAATTTTCTTATGCCTTTTCACAGCGGCTTTTACAGGCTCGGAGCTGTTAGGCATAATTTCGCTTATTTCGATAATAATGCCTTTTTTAATGGGATTTATACCAAGCGTTATCCGTGGCAGACGTTTTGCTAATTACCGTAAGTTCTATTCACCCATAATTTCGCAGACAAAGCAGCTAATGCGGCAGTGTCTGGTCGAAATAATGCTGTCACCGAAGAATGCTTTGGTTTCCTTTGATGCGCTTGTCCGTACTTTATGGCGCACTCTGGTTACTAAAAAGCACCTGCTCGACTGGACAACCTCTGCCGCCTTCGAGGGTGCCTCGTTTGGGTTTAAGCACCTTATAGGCGCGGAAATACTGTCGCTTATTCTTTTAATTTCGGGGATTTTCAGCGGAAATATTACCGTTATGATTTTAAGCATTTTGTTTTCCTCAGCACTCCCCGTTATGATGTATGCAGACAAGGTCAAGGGCGAGGTAAAGCCTAAGCTAACCTCGGACATGAAGATTGACCTTACAAATAATGCGCGTAAAATGTGGCAGTTCTACGCAGATTATGTCACAAAAAAAATAAATTATCTCCCCCCCGATAACGTACAGCACAGCCCCGTATATCGCCTGTGCCCCCGAACCTCACCGACAAATATCGGAATGTATCTGCTTTCCGCTGTGTCGGCGAGACTTCTTGGCTTCATCGACAAGGACGAACTCGAAAGCAGGGTTGACGACACAATAGCAACAATAGAAAGGCTTGAAAAATGGCATGGCAATCTGATGAACTGGTACGATATCGAAACCTTAGCCGTCGTTTCGTCGTTCGTTTCGTCAGTTGACTCTGGTAATTTTGTCTGCTGTCTTGTTGCATTAAAGGAAGCCTTAAAAGCCGAGGGCTGTTCTCCCATGCTTATCCAGCGTGTTGAAAGGCTTGCAGACGAAACCGATTTAACGCCGTTTTATAACAAATCGAGACGGCTTTTCAGCATAGGCTACGATATTTCACAGAACGAGCTATCGCATCATAATTACGACCTCGTTATGTCCGAAGCCCGTATGCTGTCATATTATGCGATTGCGACAGGACAAGCCGACAAAAGTCACTGGAGAAGCCTTGGACGCACCATGGGTAAGGATGGGCGGTATGCAGGACCTTTGGCATGGACTGGGACTATGTTTGAATATTTTATGCCCGAGCTTCTCTTAAAATCTAAGGAGGGCAGCATGGAATATGAAGCTATCCGCTTTTCACTCCACTGCCAACAAAAAAGAGGACGTGAAACAGGATTACCGTTTGGAATTTCCGAAAGCGGATATTATGCCTTTGACGAGGAGCTGAATTATCAGTACAAGGCGCATGGTGTTCAGGCTGTAGGGCTTAAAGCGGGGCTTAACAACGAAAGAGTAATCTCCCCTTACTCAAGCTTTTTGTCGCTGGCACACGACCCGATTACATCATACAATAATTTAGTCCGTATCGAAAAGCTAGGTGCCTGTCACCCGAAATACAGCTTTTACGAAGCAGTGGACTTTACCAAAAAGCGAGTAGGTACCGGTCACGCTGTCATAAAAAGTCACATGGCACACCATGTCGGAATGTCGATGGTAGGTATTCTGAACGCTCTGAAAGACGGAAAGATGCAGATGCTCTTTTTGAGTGACGAACGAATGAAGCGGGCAAGTGAGCTTCTCGAAGAAAAAATCATAGCGGGCGAAACTGTCCTAGGCGCACCTGAAAGGCAAAAGGAGGAGGAATACCGTATCAACGCAAGAGAATACTCCGAGTTTTCACTCGAAAAGATAGAAACAAATCCTATATCAAACGGCGTACTAACCGTTATAAACACTGATATAGGTATATCAGAAAGCTTTTATGAGCATAAAAGCATGGTTTGGCGGACTAAAAATTTGATGAAGCCTCGAGGTACGCTGTTTGCCTTTGTCGAGGGGGAACATTATATGCCGTTTTTTTGGCATCCAACCTTACCGGACGAAATTTGCGAAGCGGAGCAGAGCGTATTATTTATGCAGAACAGCTCGGAATATTACCGTAATTACCGCAATCTCAAAATGGGAATGCAGGTTTTTCTGCACCCAGTCTATGCGGCGGAATTCCGTAAATTCGCTATCGAAAATACTTCTAGTATAAAACGGCAGATTACACTTGCCTCCTATTTAGAACCTGCTCTTCTGCGGTTCAGAGACATTGAGGCGCACCCTGCCTTTATGGATTTATTTTTAAAAATTAAGTATAATGAAGATGAAAAATTATTCATCGCTTCAAGAAAAGAACGTCACGGTAACAATAAAACTGTTATGGCAGTGGGCTTTGTGGGTGAGGAGGACCTAACCTATTCGCTTGACCGTGAAGATGTTATCTCACGAGGCGGAGGTATTTTCTCGTCGCTCCTTAAGGCTGGCATTCGTGAAAATAGAGCCGTTTCGGTTCCGTCACCCTGTATCTTTATTAAAGCCGACTTAACCCTCGATGCAAACGGGAAGAAAGAAGCCACATTGTTCACCTGCTATGGTAAGAGCGAGGAGGAAGTAATCGGTATTGCAAATGAAATACGTTCCAAAAAAGAGCATCTGCCGACAGAAGAAATTTCATCGCCGCTAGTTCAAGACACCATCTACGGCAGACTTTGCAGCCGTATTTTGCCTCACATTCTTTATACCCCGTGTATAAATAAAAATGCCGTCATGAATAACTGCCATGATACAAGTGCTTTGTGGCGTTTCGGCATTTCGGGAGACCGTCCGATAGTGCTTTTTGAATTTATGGGTAAGGCTTCTGGAGTTGACGGCATTATAGAGATGAAAAAAGCATTATCCTTATGTCAGATAGAATTCGATTTAGTTATTCTATACGAAAATAATATTCAAAAGAAGCTTATAGAACAGCTCAGAAACGAAATAAATACCGAGGTGTTCATGATTTCGAAAACAGGACTAGACGAGACCTTGCTGAACATCATTAGAGCCAGTGCTGTCAGTAGCTTAAGCTCGGATAGATTAATTTTTGAGAACAAGAAAAAATCACAGCCTCAGTTCCTCCCTCTGCTCAAATCACAAAAACCCGAAACAGAGGAAATACGAGAAAACCGCTTCGAGAACGAAAAGTATATAATAGAAAAAACAAATGAGCTGCCATGGTGCAATGTTCTGGCATCAACCGAGTTCGGAACGCTGGTTTCTGATAGAAGCCTCGGCTTCTCGTGGGCTCTAAACAGCAGAGAAAATAAACTTACTCCGTGGTACAACGACCTGCGTATGGATAACAACGGCGAAATGCTCGTCATGAAAATGAATAATAATCTCTACGACTTAATTGACGGAGGTCTGGCAGAATTTACCCCCAACCGAGCCGATTACCATAGCGTAGTAAAGGGTATTCACGCAAAAACCTCAGTCCGTGTTTTCAGTAAGGGCATGGGCAAGGAAATAACTCTCAATATAGAAAACAAATCAAAAAAATCCCGAACAGTAAAAATCGCCTACTACACCGAGCCCACACTCGGCGTAAACAGAGATAAAGCGAGACTTCTTAAGCCGTCAGTCTCCCAAAACACACTTGTCATCAAAACCACCTCAAACGGCAATCTATCAGGCGCAATGACCATAACCAGTAACCTTACCTGTACCTTTATCACCGAGCCTGTGTTGTTTTGGAGCGGAGAGTGGATGGGCTCCATCGAACCATGCGGTGATATTATAGGAGTCGCAGTCGTAAGCCTCGAGCTCCCCCCAAAGCAATCTGAACGCATAAAATTTACTTTAGCTTTCACAAAAAACATTGAAAACCCTTTATCAATGGAGAGGGCCTTAAAAAGCTGTACCTTTGCGCCTATTATAACCGCACCTGACATCAATTCAGGTTCCGATGAGCTGGATTTACTTTACAAATACTGGCTTCCCTGGCAGTCTATTGGGTGTAGAATGTGGGCAAGAACTGGCTTCTACCAGAACAGCGGTGCATACGGCTTTAGAGACCAGCTTCAAGACTCGCTGTCGGTTATTTCGTTAAAGCCAGAGCTTACAAAACGTCAGCTTGCCCGTGCCTGCGGAGTTCAGTTCCTTGAAGGTGATGTTCTGCACTGGTGGCACGACCTTTTGGGCATCAGAAAGGGCGTTCGCACACGGTATTCCGATGATTTGCTATGGCTGCCGTATGTATTGGCGGATTATACTGTGGCTACAGGAGATGCCGAATTTTTACAGACCGAAATATATTACGCCTCGGGTGAGTTGTTAAAAGAAAATGAGCATGAAAATTATATAGAAATAGCCTTTAGTGATATTAAAGAAAGCGTATACAATCACGCAAAAAAATCTCTCGAAAAAGCATATAAAAAGGGAAGAAATGAACTGCTTCTGATAGGCTCGGGCGACTGGTGCGACGGTTATAACAACGTCGGCTTAAACGGCAAGGGTGAAAGTGTCTGGCTCTCGATGTTCTATGCCATGACTGCAAAAAAATTCGCAGCGGTTGCAAACTCCTGCGGAGATTTTAATTATGCCGAAAAGCTTGAAGCAAGAGCAGAGGAGTTAAAAAATGCAGTTGATAAAAACGCATGGGATGGTGACTATTACCTTAGAGCCTTTTATGACAGCGGCGAAAAAATGGGAAGCAGAGAAAATGATTTATGTAAAATTGACCTCCTCCCGCAAGCCTTTTCGGTGTTTGCCGATATGCCGAACGAAAAACGCAAGCTTATGGCAGTTACTAGAGCAGGAGAACAGCTTATCGACTATCATTACAGGCTCGTGAAGCTGTTCACACCAGCCTTTAAGTACGGCAAAACATGGCAAAAGCCTGGCTATGTCATGAGCTATCCTGAGGGTGTGCGTGAAAATGGCGGACAGTATACTCATGCCGCTGTGTGGCTGGCACTCGCTTATCATGAGCTG
>JAVBPL010000004.1:0-3828 GCA_031549645.1 Ruminiclostridium sp.
AATTTAATCACGCTAAGGTTTCTATGCCTGGCGGCTGTGATTTGGGTGACCGTCCGATAGACCAGCATTTAAAGTGTTTTAAATCATTAGGCGCTAATTACACTATTGAACATGGTATTGTTGAGATTACAGCAGAAAAGCTTATAGGTACACAAATATATTTTGACAAGGTAACTGTCGGCGCAACTATTAATGCTATGCTTGCAGCCGTAAAAGCTGACGGCTTAACTATTCTTGAAAACGCGGCTAAAGAACCGCATATAGTTGACCTTGCTAACTTCTTGAACTCAATGGGTGCCGACATAATGGGTGCAGGTACCGATGTCATTAAAATCCGTGGCGTAAGTAGGCTTAAAGGAACCAACTACTCGATTATTCCAGACCAAATTGAAGCGGGTACCTACATGGTTGCTGCCGCTGCAACAGGTGGAGACGTTATTGTTAAAAATGTAATACCAAAGCATCTTGAACCTATAACCGCAAAGCTTCAGAAAATCGGAGTAATTGTTGAGGAAAGAGACGACAGCGTAAGGGTAATAGGCTCTTATAAGGGTTATGACAGAATTAATCTTAAAACTACACCACATCCTGGATTTCCGACAGATATGCAGCCTCAGTTTGCTGCACTTCTCACATTGTCAAGAGGAACCAGCATAATAACAGAGGGTGTTTTTGATAATCGTTTTAGATATGTAGACGAACTAAGGAGAATGGGTGCAGATATATCGGTTGACGGTAAGGTTGCTGTTATTGAGGGTGTCGAAAAGCTTACGGGTGCACCAGTAAAGGCTGCTGATTTAAGAGCTGGAGCGGCATTAATTATTGCAGGACTCAGCACGAACGGCACAACCGAGATTGAGGATATATATCACATTGAACGTGGTTATGAAGATATGGAGTTAAAGCTTCGGGGACTTGGCGCCGATATTATTAAGAGAAAGTTTACCGATTCAATTAGAAAAGCATTATAAATAAGAAACCCCATTTCGGGGTTTTTAATTTTTAGTTGAAAGGATATTGTTATTATGTCGAAAATAATACCGCTTTGTAGCTCAAGCAAAGGAAATTCGGTATATATCGGTGACAGCAGCTCTGGCATATTGATTGATGTCGGCTGTAGTTTTAAACAGTTGAACGAGCTGCTTTCTATGAACAACCTATCTTTAAGCTGTGTAAAGTCTTTATTAATCACACACGAGCATTCCGACCACATAAAAGGGCTTTTTCAGTTTACAAAGCATACTAATATTCCGGTTTATGCTTCGTATGGGACACTTGATTATATTGCAAGAAATAATAACGCGGCTTCATTCGAGAATTTATATAGTATGGATGATATAAAATCTATTAATTGTGATTTTGAAGTATCATATTTTAATACACCTCATGATGCAAATGAAAGCGTCGGATACATATTAAAGGATAATTACGGTAATAAAATAGCCTTTTGTACTGATTTAGGTACCGTTACTTCCACTGTTTATAACAATGTTATAAATTCAAATATAGTATTTATTGAGTCGAATTATGAGCCATTATTACTTAAAAACAATGTTAAGTATTATTACGGCTTGAAAAAAAGAATAGCCTCAGATGTAGGCCATCTGTCGAATGATGATTGCGCTGATTTTGTTGAAAAATTAATATCAAATAATACCACTAAAATAATTCTCGGACATTTAAGCCCCGAAAACAATACGCCCGAAACCGCATATAAACGGGTTGTCGACAAACTAACAGCAGAGGGGTATCAAGAAGGGTACGACTATATATTAGGTGTGGCTCCGATTATGTCAACTGGAATGTCCTTGACTATATAAAAAAAGCTCAAAATTTTTGAGCTTTTTTGTTAATTTAAACAGCCTGAATTGTCCTTATCCTTTATAAATAAATCGACGGTGCATTCCTTCATTATTTCAACTATCTGCTCACTTAGATCCTTGTCAAGCTCCATATTTATCAGTCGTTTTTCAAGTACAGTTTTTTGCGGGACAATCCTATTCCTTTGAATTTCACGTCTCCTATTATCAGGGGGACTGTCGATAATAGAAATTACACGAGCTGACACACCGTACTGCTTCATTAGTGCCTTAAGATTATCGGTTTCAATTTTCGAAAAGAGGGTAGATAAAATCGCCGCCTTACATATTCCCGAAATATAGGTTTTGCTAATAATTATTTTATACATGGTAACAAGTGTTATTAAAAATTCCTCTAATGAACAATAATTATCGCTGTTTCCAAAGCTAAGCGTAATGGAGTCGCAATAACCCGCATACGCCGAAACAGCCGCTGTAAGGGCAGTTAACGAATTATTAAGCGGGCAAAGGTCAATCGGAACCGCATATTTTGAGCGGAACTTAGTAATCGCAGAACTAAGTTCATCAGGCAAGAGGTCAAAATCACATACAATACGCAAAAGAGAAACCTTAGATAAATCAAGCCCCTCGGCAAGTGTCTCAAGATACTGTAATGTCTCGAATTTCGCGGCATTAACCTCAAGAACGATAGGAGCCTTTATTCTAGGAATAAGAAACGCATTACTAAGAGGCAATACTGCATAAGAAAATGGCAGATTATTTGCGATAATAGCGTCAGTTATTTTTTCAACTCTATAAATATACTTATCAGTTTCGACGGGCTTTGGGAGCCTTGCAAGCGTGTTAAAATCTATCTCTAAGTAATCGGCACCAGCTTCTTTTAGAGCCAGTGTGTATAGATATACATCGCTAGGATTAACCTTTTCAAAATAATTAACATCGACAAGACTTTTATCAATAATAACAGTTTTCATAAATTCCCACCATTTAGTTATATAGTAGTATTACACCGATACAGAATTACATTGAGTTAAGTATAGCATAAACGTAAACTTATTTCAATGAAAAAATGTGAACAAATAATTACTTTTTATTCCAGTTATAAGTATTATCGGCAGATATGCTATAAAAATAACTAAAATTACGATTTTTTGCTTGATAACAAATCCTCGGTATGGTATAATAACAACGTGACTCAAAACCTTTAGGTTTTGAGATAGTCGCACAAGCGAGACATAAAAAGAAGCCTTTATAGGAATATTTATTCTTTTTCAACTTATAATATAATAAATATTGTTTTATTTAATTTTGAAGAGGGTGAATATTATTACTCGCATAGACATAAATAACAATGAAGTACAAGAAGATGAGAACGATAATCAATCTCAGGAAAATCAAGCTCAACAGCTTTCGGACACGGGCATAATATCGGCGACAAACGCAAAGCATAATATAAACACCTTGACTATCATTGGCCAGGTAGAAGGTCACTATATTTTACCGCCCCAGAACAAAACCACTAAATATGAGCACATTATTCCAGCTCTCGTGGCGATAGAAGAAGACTTAAGCATTGAGGGGCTTTTGATAATCCTTAATACAGTAGGCGGAGACGTGGAAGCGGGGCTTGCTATTGCAGAGCTTATTGCAGGAATGTCAAAACCGACGGTTTCTATTGTAGTCGGCGGAGGTCATTCTATCGGTGTTCCTCTTGCGGTGAGTGCTAGACAAAGCTTTATTGTACCTAGTGCTACAATGACTATTCATCCAGTACGGATGAATGGAATGCTTCTCGGTATACCTCAGACACTTTCGTATTTTGACAGAATGCAGGAGCGGATTATCAATTTTGTAACACGAAACAGTAAAATGACAGCCGATAGATTTAAAGAGCTGATGATGAAAAAAGATGAGCTTGTAATGGATGTAGGTGCCGTGCTTGACGGAGAAGCAGCGGTTTCAGAGGGCTTAATAGGAGGGCTTGGCGGATTATCCGATGCAATTAGCT
>JAVBPL010000141.1:0-7332 GCA_031549645.1 Ruminiclostridium sp.
CAGAGATTATCACAGGGCTACTGGGCTTGAAACGCTTTTCGGATATCTCTTTCTGACGGGTAATTATGCCCGTGCAGACGAGCTTTTTGAGGTGATTTATAATGAAGAAATCGAAAAAATCGGAGAAGATAAAGCCTAAAAAAGAGCATAAGCTCCGCAAGTGGATAATCGATATATTTGTAATTATTATTGCGTCAGGTATCTATTCTCTGGGTGTGCATTATTTTACCGCACCGAATAATATTGCACCAGGCGGCGTAACGGGTATTGCGACTATAATAAGCTCGGTTAGCGGTTTTTCGGTCGGTATACTTTATGGCATCATTAATTTGCCGCTGCTTATTATAGGCTTTATTTTCCTTGGGCGGTCGATGATGGTTAAGACTATTATTTCGGTTGCGGTTATTACTGTGGCGACTGATTTTCTGTTCAGCGGACTGCCAGTTTATACAGGCGACAAGATGCTTGCGGCGGTTTTCGGCGGACTGCTTTTCGGAATTGGACTAGGCTTGGTTTATTACCGCGAGGGAACCACTGGCGGTACTGACATTACTAACAGGATAATTCATATGAAGGTTCCGCATATCAGCCTTGGGAAAATTATGGTGATTGTCGATGCCTTTATCATAGCGTTCGCTGTCTTTGTATATAAAAATATTGAGTCGGGGCTATATGCGGTGATTACGATATTTGTGTGCAGTAAGGTCGTTGACTTAATACTTTACGGAAATCTTGAGGGCAAGCTGCTGCTCATTTTTTCCGATAAGCATGAGGAGATAACTGAGCGTATACTAAAGGAGCATCATAGAGGAGTAACTCTTCTAAGCGGTGTCGGTGCATATTCAGGTAACGAAAAAAAGGTAATATGCTGTGCAGTTCAAAAAAATCAATATGTTAAAATAAAGCGAATAGTAAGCCGAATAGACCAAAGGGCCTTTATTGTGATTACAAACGCAGGCGAGGTGTTAGGTGAAGGCTTTAGTGAAAATAAATAATTCTAGGAGGAGCTACGATGTCCGGACATTCAAAATGGAGTACGATTAAGAGAAAAAAAGGTGAAACGGACGGTGCAAGGGCAAAGGTATTCACAAAGATTTCTCGTGAAATACTGGTGTGTATCAAGGAAAACGGAAGTGCCGACCCGAATAATAATTCAAAGCTGCGTGACCTAATCACAAAGGCTAAGGCTAACAATATCCCAAATGACAACATTGACCGTCTGCTTAAAAAAGCGGCGGGGGGAAACGAGAAGAATGATTATGAGGACTGCGTTTATGAGGGTTATGGTCCGAATGGTGTGGCTGTAATTGTAGACTGCCTTACCGATAATCGCAACAGAACCGCGGGTGAAATACGTCATTATTTTGATAAGTTTGGCGGAAATATGGGAACGAGCGGCTGTGTTTCGTTCATGTTCCAAAAAAAAGGTGTAATTGTTCTTGATAACGAGGATGAGGAGCTAGACAGCGACACCGTAATGGAGCAGGTGCTTGAAGCGGGTGCCGAGGATTTAAGCTTTGAGGACGGTTGTGTAGAGGTGTACGCTGAGCCGAATTCGGTTGGTACGATAGCCGAGGAGCTGACAAAGCTAGGCTACAAGGTGTTGAGTGCAGAGGCTGAGCAGGTGCCTGATACATACACCAAGCTCACCGACGAGGAGCATATCAAGAAAATGGGACTTCTGCTTGAAATGCTCGAGGATAACGACGATGTGCAGAATGTATGGCACAACTGGGAAGAAGAATAATTCTATATGTATAAAATCCCCCCTCTTATTGTAAAAATTGATTTGGACAATAAGAGGGGGACTTTATAATTAAAATATCTTGTTAATACTTGCTCTCATGCAAGTGCCGCGATTTATTGAACCTGAATAAGTATAAAAATCAATATGCCATGTAGGATATTCAGCTCTGACCCGTTCTTCTAAGTTATATGTATCCAATATAAACTGGTTAATGAATAAATCTGCTTCGTCTACCGTAATATTATCGGCAAATACATAGCCATTGCTTGTATTGCCGCTCGCTGCCAAGAATAGCATCGGATAAAAAAAGTTGTCGTCAATGTCAGGAAGCTCCTCGGGCGTACAGAGCTTTATCCGTCCGTTCTTTATAGGTATAGTATCGTCGACACCACAGTCCCATTTTCCTGGCATTCCATAAAATGTTTCTCTGATTGTAGTTTTGTTCTTTTTAGCGGTTATGCATTTATCTTCAAATTTTATTATAAGTCCGTCGGCATTAGCAAGGCTATTATATAATGGAGCGTAAATACATATATTTATAGGCGTGCCAACCTCATATTCGTGAGCGGATACTTTACTTTGGAGCCAACTATTCCAATATATTACTTCGGGTGTTACCGATAAAATTATAACAGGCTCTTTTTTTTGATCATCATTTACGTCATAATATATCGTATATTCGTTGCCGTTAGCATCAATCATCTTCTCCCCGTCAACAAGCAGGTCGGTTATTTCGGGTGGGTCGGAATAGACAGATATTGAATTATCTGGTTCCGAATAAGTGAATGTTGAAATAATAACAGGTTCCGTATAGGTGGATCTAGTAGCAACAGGTTCTGAATAAGAGGATGCTGAGGTAACGGGTTCTGAATAAGTATCCTCTGAATAAGTATCCTCTGAATAAGTGGATTCTGTGTATACTTCGGTATCTGCTGGCGATCCGCAGCCCGTAAGGCACAAAGCACAGATACATATAATATTTAATTTATGTTTCATTTCACACCTCCAAATTATGTCGTTTAAGCTTAATTACATTCTTGGTCTAAAGCAATATATTGTATATATAATTATATATTTATATATTGCCTTTGTCAATTCAAATAGTCAATAATTATTAAATACAGTAATATTTGAAACCAAATCCCCTCATATTGTTAAGATCAATATGAGGGGATAAACAATGTTCACATGTGTCGAATAATATGAATAAATGTCACTTATTATCGCACGATTAGTATAATGCGTTAGATATATTACGTAGAGTTATTACTTTATCCACTTCATAGATATATCAAAAGCCTTTACGCTGTGGGTTAAGGCACCGAGGCTTATTATATCCACGCCTGTTAGGGCAACCTCTCGAATATTGTCGAGTGTTACGTTACCTGAGGCTTCAAGCTTTGCCTTACCTGCTGTCAGCTTTACGGCTGCGGTCATGGTTTCAGCGTTCATGTTATCGAGCATGATAATGTTTACATTACAGTCGAGGGCTTCTTTTAACTCCTCGATTGTTCTTACTTCGACCTCAACCTGCACGGTGTGACCAATTTTTTGCTTTAATGCGGTTACTGCGGCTGTTATTCCGCCGTAGGCATCGATATGGTTGTCCTTAAGCATTGCGGCATCTGATAAATTGAAGCGGTGATTTTTACCGCCGCCGCAGGTTACAGCGTATTTTTGTAGTGCCCTTAACCCTGGCAAAGTTTTTCGGGTGTCGGTGATAGTTGCGTTGGTGCCTTTTACAAGCTCGACGCATTTATTTGTGTAGGTTGAAATTCCCGATAAATGCTGTACAATGTTCAAGGCAGTGCGTTCGCCTTTAAGCAGCTCGGTGGTTTTGCCTTTTACTCTGAGTATAATATCGCCGTTTTTTACTGTATCGCCATCTTTAAAAAAAATGTCGATTTGTGCATCGTTATCGAGTGTTCTGAACACACGGGCCGAAATCTCAACACCACAGAGAACACCGTCGCTTTTCGCCACCCAATATGCCTCGCTTATGCTGTCCTCAGGTATAAGTAAATCCGTGGCACAATCAATATAATTAATATCCTCTTTTAAAGCCGTTTTTATAATCTCATCGATATAAATATTAGATAATTTCATTTAAGCATTGTCTCCTTTGTTCACAATTTCACTAAGTATAATATATGCGATTGTCGTTAGTGCCTTTATTTCAATAAAATCGGGAGTTAATGTATATTTACCTGTTTCTAAGATAAACATAAGTTCATTAATCCTAGTTAAACCTAGCTTGCTGGCTTCAAGGTCGGGAATTACGAAAAATGCTTTTTGAAGAATACCGCGCACCTCTGTTCTTATTCCGTCGGGGTGCTCGTTTCCTATGGGTTTCGGGTAATCGTCGAAGCATATTTCGGTAGCAGTGTCGTTATAATCGATGCTTTGGTTGATAAAAGCGGCAATTCTTTTTGTGAAAACAAGTGCCTCGAGAAGTGAATTGCTCGCAAGGCGGTTTCGGCCATGCACTCCCGTGTTTGAGCATTCGCCTGCTGCGAATAAATTCGGAACGCTGGTTTGACCATCGGTATCTACCGAAATTCCGCCCATTAGATAATGCTGGCAGGGGTAAATAGGGATAGGCTCCTTTGTCAAATCAAGCCCCTTTTCGATTAAGCTTTCGTAAATCATCGGGAAGCGGTTCTTAACATATTCGCCGTCTTTGTGAGAAATATCGAGGTAGAAATTGTTACTGCCCGTTCTTTTTTCTTCTGCCATAATGCATTTTGAGACAACATCACGAGGAGCAAGCTCAAGGCGTTCTGGCTCATATCGGTGCATAAAGCGTTCCTTGTGGCAGTTAAGGAGATAGGCGCCCTCACCTCTCACGGCTTCGGAGATTAAAAACCGTTCACGGCTGTTCTTGTCGTCAAAGGCAGTCGGATGAAACTGAATATAGCTTAAATTCTTGACACTTGCACCCATATTATAGGCGAAATATATACCATCGCCTGTCGAAATAGCAGAATTTGTCGTATAATCATACACTCTTCCTATTCCACCTGTTGCAAGTACGCAGTGTTTTGTAGTATAATAATGATGTTCGTTGTTAATAAAGACATCAGCTAGGAAATATGCATCTTCTTTTATCAGTCCGAGAAGATGGGCGTTTTCGGAAATCGTTATGTTTTCACGCTTTTTAGCAATTTCTATGAGCGAGGTTAATATCTCATAGCCTGTGGTGTCCTTATGGTGCGCAATCCTTTTCCTTGAATGGCCGCCCTCTAAACCTAGTGAAAGCGAGCCGTCATTTTCACGGTCAAAATCTACTCCGTAGTTAAGAAGATTAAGGACATTTTCTGCTCCTTCGTTTACGAGTATTTCCACACTTTTAAGATTATTTTCATACCCGCCTGCTATTAAGGTGTCTCTGATATGCAGCTCGGGTGTGTCGTTTACCGTGTCAAGCACAGCGGCAACGCCCCCTTGTGCAAAAGCGGTATTGCAAACTGTGAGAGATTTTTTTGATAACAAGAGTACCTTTAGCTTATTATCAATGTTCAAGGCGGTATGAAGTCCGGCAATTCCAGCACCGACAACAATGACATCAAATTTTGTAAATTTCAAGGAAAGAACCCCCTTTAAAGGAAAATTTAATACGAGAGGAAATATATTAATGATAATAGAAGAAGAAAAAATAAAAGCAATACTGGCTTCGATTGATACTGGTGAATATGACACCGAGGTTTCAATGAACGAGCTTGAGGAGCTTGCAAATACCGCCGGTGCCGTTACCGCCGCGCAGGTAACCCAAAAGAGACCGTCTCCCGACACCGCTACTGTCATGGGTGAGGGTAAGATTGAGGAGCTTGCAGAGCTTTGCGAAAGGCTTGAAGCGGAGCTTGTGATTTTTGATACTGAGCTTAGCTCCAGTCAAATCCGTAATATCGAAAAAGTAGTTAATGTCAGAGTAATCGACAGAACCATGCTGATACTCGATATTTTTGCCGCCAGAGCTGTTTCAAAAGAGGGTAAGCTGCAGGTTGAGCTTGCACAGCTAAAGTACAGGCTGCCCCGCCTTTCAGGCATTGGCACCTCGCTTTCGAGGCTTGGGGGAGGAATAGGTACCAGAGGACCAGGTGAAACCCAGCTTGAAACCGACCGCCGACATATCAGAAGAAGGATTTCGAAGCTGAGCGACGAGCTCAAGGAGCTTGAAAGCCGTCGTGAATTTTCACGTTCACGGAGAAAAAAGGATAATACCTTAGTCGGTGCCATCGTGGGCTACACAAATGTTGGGAAATCCACACTCTTAAATACGCTTACAGATGCGAATGTTCTCGCAGAGGATAAGCTTTTCGCTACCCTTGACCTGACTTCACGAGCGGTAGAGCTGCCTGACGGCAGAAGCTTAATTTTAGTAGATACTGTCGGCTTAATCCGCAGACTTCCTCATCACCTAGTTGAGGCTTTTAAATCCACGCTTGAGGAAGCCGCTAACGCCGACATTATTCTCCATGTCTGTGATATTTCCGACCCCGAGGCTTCTGAAAAAGCACAGACCACCGAGGAAATTCTTTCCGAACTTGGCTGCGCGGAAATTCCTGCGATAAACGTATTAAATAAATGCGATTTATTCCCAAACGAGATTAAGCCAGATGATGATACAGTAAAGATTTCTGCTAAAACCGGCGATGGTATTCCCGAAATGCTGGCATTAATCTCGAAAAGGCTACCTGATACCTTCAGAAGAATGAAGCTTCTTATTCCATATGACCGTACTGGCTTTACTGCACAAATCCGTCAATCTGGTAAGGTTTACAGCGAGGAATTCAGAGGTGACGGCGTGTTTGTTGATGCGCTTGTAGATGTTAAGCTCATAAAGGAAGCTGAAAATTACAGCTTATAATTTTACCGCAACACCGCCGTAAGGTCTGATATTTAAAACATGGCATGAGCCCGCACCAAAAGCCTTTTCAATACTCATGATAAAGGGCTTGATTAGCTCATGCGGTACAAACGCCTGTATGGTTCCGGCAAATCCGCCGCCGTGAACTCTACAGGCCCCTTTATTATCTAGGACACTTTCCGCGAAGAAAAGTCCCACCGATACCGCCTGATGCTCGGTGTCAGAGGTAGCAAATACGTTTTGTAAATATTTAAACGAGCTATTACCGCTGCTCTTGATATGCTTTAAAAAGCTCTCGAAATTGCCGTGGTTTAGTGCATGGACAAGCTTATCCACACGGTCGTTTTCGTTAAAGAAATGCATGGCTCTTAAAACTGCACGGTCGCCACATTCTTCTCTAAGCACATTTATATTCAGAATAATATCCTGCATTGAAATTTGACGCAGATACTCCACATCAAAGAAGCCTGCTACCTTTTTCATTTCCGTAGGGATTGACGCATATTCATTTGTTAAATCGGCGTGGTCACCCTTTGTATCGACAATACAGAGGGAATGTCCGAAGGAGTCAAAATCGGCATTAACCCGCTGTACAATTGGCGAAGCGGTGTCTTTAAAGTCAATAGCCACAAATCCTCCGACAGAGCAAGCCATCTGGTCGAGGAGCCCGCTCGGTTTGCCAAAATAAACGTTTTCGGCAAACTGCGAAATCTGTGCC